>NZ_CFJNYH010000026.1:0-55911 GCF_984815275.1 Coprobacillus sp. | reverse complement strand
GTACGGGATTCGAACCCGTGAATGCATGCGTGAAAGGCATGTGAGTTAACCGTTTCTCCAACAGGCCACATGGCGCTTGAAGTAGGACTCGAACCTACGACCGATCGGTTAACAGCCGATTGCTCTACCAACTGAGCTATTCAAGCACTTTATAGTGCTTAAATATATTATCACATGAATTTAATTATTGCAATACTTTTTTACAAAAAAAGAAGTCAAAATTTGACTTCTAAGCAAGTTCTCCATTTTTACCCCAATTATCATATTCATCAATCGTCATATATTGATGTGATACTGGTATTTTTGTTATCATTTCAATTTCATTCATCATTGCTTTTACAAACTCTTGTTTATAGGATATTTCAATATGATGAAATAATTGACATTCTATTTTCATGCAATCCATTTCTTTACCTTTAAAATACATCACTTGATTGTCTTCAATATGAATCATCAATTGTTCTTCTTTTTTATTTGGTAAAATAGAAATAAATTTGCCTGCACTTTCTTTAAGTGCTTTTTCTTGTTTAAGTGTTAGTGTTTTTGTAGTAGTAAATCTCATAAATGGCATCTTTCTTTCCTCCCGACTTTCTATTATATGTCATGATTCTAAAAAAATGTGACGAATTATGAATTAAATCATTTGAAAAGTTAATTCACCTAATAACCTGATACCTTCAATAATTTTCTCATTTGTTGGGGTAGAAAAATTCATTCTAAAACTATGACATTCCTTGTTATCATCATCTAAAAATGCATGACCTGGCACAACAGCAACATTTTGAGCCAATGCTTTTTTTACAAATTCTTGCATGTTAACATGTTTTGGTAGCGTTACCCATATAAACATGCCGCCCGTTGGTTTTGTATAATGAACATCTTTATGAAAATGCTTTTCCATTTCTTGTAACATAAGATTACATTTATCTTTATATATCTTTTGAATAACAGCAATATGCTCATCCATATCATATTCTGTTAAATATCTTGCCATGACTTTTTGAGCCCACAAATTAGAATGGACATCACTAGCCTGCTTTGCGACTGTAAATTTATTCACAATTTCTGTTGGACCTATGCAACAGGCAATACGCATTCCTGGAGCAATAATTTTAGATAAACTTGCTGCATAAATCACAAATCCATCCTGATCTAAAGATTTAATAGAAGGAATAGCCGTTCCTTCAAATCTTAAATCACCATACGGGTTATCTTCCAAGATAAGCACTTCATATTGTTTAGCCAATGCTAAGACTTGTTGTCTTACTTCAAATGACATTGTCATACCTGTTGGATTCTGAAAGTTTGGAATTAAATATATAAATTTAGGCTTTGGCTGTGCTTGTAATGCTTTTTCTAAGGCTTCAAGGTCTAATTGTCCCTCTTTATACTCAACACCTCTTAAAATAGCTCCTAATGATTTAAAGGCATTCAATGCACCCAAAAAACTAGGATTCTCACAAACAACTACATCCCCCTCATTACATAAACATTTTGCTGCAAATTCCATAATTTGTTGTGATCCAGAAGTGATAAGCATTTTATCACCTAGTCCAAATACTTTTTCATGTCTATTAAAAAATTTCGTAGCAGCTTCAATCAATCCCTTATCACCCTCAGTAATCCCATATTGTAAAACACTAATAGGATCATTTTTAAGAATATCAGCAGATATCTTTTCAATAGCATCAGTTGGAAATGCGTCTGCCGCTGGATTTCCACCCGCAAAACTAATCATATCAGGATCAGCAGTTGCTTTTAATATTTCTCTAATAGCTGACGCTTTTACATTTGACATCCTTTTCGTAAATTCATATTTCATAATCGATACCCCCTCTTTAATTACTCAATATTATACCGCAATTATCTGATAATAACTAGATATTTCTTTTGACAAGTTATATAATAAAGTTAGGTGGTGATCATTATGCAAGTTATATTTGTTGTATTAAATAAAATTGAATGTTTAGAGGATTTGTTAGCTCGTTTAAAGAAGGCAGGGGTAACTGGAGGAACAATCATAGATTCAACAGGCATGGTTAAATCATTAGAAGAATCTGATGATAGTTATTTATTAGGATCGCTTCGTTTATTTTTAGAAAATCCCCATCCTGATAGTAAAACCATATTCTTCATTGTCAACAATGAACAAGTTGAGCTCGTAAGAAAAACAGTAAGTGATGCACTAGGTGGCATTGATAATCATGATACTGGCATTGTTTTTGGCATTCCAATCAGTTTTGCTGATGGGTTAATAAAAAAATAAGAAAAAAGTTATTGTCATAAAGAGATGACTCATTCTATTGATAAGCAATAGATTATGTCACCTCTTCTTTTTTATGAATCTCTTGATATTGAAGAAAGAACATTTTCTTTTAACTGACTATGAATAGGAAAGAATATTACTGCTATAAAACATATTCCTAATATGAGGATAACCATGCCATGTATCGGAGTCAAAATCATTTCTCCAATGTCCTTAAACCCCATACCTGTTCTCAGTAAACTAACTATATAAAAGCAAATATAAATCATGACAGCCAATAGATAAATAATAATTCCATAAAACAAATGTATAAAATAAAATTGTTTCTTAGTCATTCCAATAGATCTATAAAGTCCAATTTCAGATTTCAATGAAAGAACCTTTATTTTTCTTTGTAAATATGTTAAAACCATTGTTCCTATTAAAAAAATAAAGAAAAATGAACTATCCTTTAAAATCAATTCAATATTTTGAATACTTCTTAATTGTAATTCACTGCTTGTATCATGATAAGAACTATCTGGATATCTTTTTTGCATTTCAAATAATTCTTTTTTTAATTCAAATACCGAAGACTTAGCAGAAATATCAAAATAACATAATTGTTCATGATCTTCAAAGTACTTTTGATATGTTGAGGAATTTGTTATCACTGCAAAATCATAATTAAAAAGTCTTTCTTCTTTTGGTTTTATATTATTAAACTCAATTGTTCCAACAATATTAAATTCTCTATCAATGGATTTCTCTATTGAATCATCGTACGTATTGATATAGGAAATCATGAGATTATTTCCAACTTTCAAATCTATATCCAATATATTATTATCACATTCCAAATGATCTATAGATAATCCATATCCATTTTCATGTACCTGTATACATGGTTTAACAATCAAAATTTCATTATCATTTTCAGGAAAACGTCCTTGAAGATTGTATTTTGTCAAAACATCCTTGACCATATTTTCATTTTCATAATATAGAATTGACATTTTTTGATATAAAGAGGAAGAATGATTTAAACTTCTTAAACGAACCATGCTTTTTTCATTTTCAATTCCCGGCCATGTTGCATAGATTTTTTGACTATGTATAATTTGAGATTCAAGACCATTAATATTTGTTAATTTATTTAAATCTTTTTGTGAGAATACTTCTTGAGAACTTCTTAATATATAATCAAAATCACTTTTCTCTCTTATTGAATTATTTGTATCAACATATGATTCAACTGAAAGATTCATTAAATCCCCAATCATAATTCCAATAAATATAATAACAATCAAAAGAAAGGATACCATTTTATGGTCAGCAAATTCTTTAAATCCTAAAGAAAGAATATTGATTTTCCGTACTTTTCTAACTCTATTTCTTTTAACCTTTTGCTGAATTTTACCAGTCAAAGGAATAGAATATGCCTGAAATGAAGGAATAAATATGCCTATTAATGAAGTTAACAGACTTAAACAAAATTGAATATAAAATGTTTTATTAACTATAAATATAAATGTTCCACCCATCAATTGATAATAAGCATATAAAACAATGGAAGATAAAAACACTCCTATGATTAACCCTATCAGCAAAGCTATAAAAATCAATATTATACCTTCATAAATAACCATTTTTTGTATCTGTTTAGATGTTGTCCCAATTGCTCTCATTAAAACAAAATTTTCAGTTCTTTTTGCCATTGCAGAAACCATTGTTCCTAACACACCTACAAACCCAACACATATAATCATCCTACTCAATATTTTTGTATAATCACCTTCTTCATAACTATTCTTTAAAGGAGAAGTTGATTGCTGATAATATTTATATGTATTTGTGTTAAATAAAATATCTGTTTCTAATTCCTTTTCAATAATTTCATTCCATAAATTTAAATTATCCTGAGAATATAACAAAGCATCATATTGGTTAGATGTTATTTGAGAAGTTATGATATTTCCTAATGATGTATCATAAATTTGTGTATAATTACTGACAATCCCTACAATTTTATATTCCCTTGTTAATTCTTGACCCTGATACATAATTGACAATTCTATAGTCTGATGAATCTTTTGAGGAATACCAAGATTTAAGAATTGATCTTCTTCTAAGACAATTTCGTCTTGTTGATAAGGCATCCTCCCATCTTCTAGATTTAACTTTACAAGTTCCTGAGCAGTCTTATCTAAAGATGACATTCTCCCTACTTTTTGACCTTGATATTGTACATCACCTAAATCATAAATATATCCTATATCAACATCATCTTCTAACTGTTGAATAACTGAATCATTAGAATTTTTAACAACAGCACTCCACAAACCGTATCTCTCATATCTTTCACGGTATCCTATTTCTTCATATGATGCAAAAAGAATAGATATAATTGTTGATAAAACAAATACCATTACTAAAGAGATAAAGACAAACTTATAAAACTTTTTTTGTTTACGAATATTATCATAGGCAATTTTTTGTATATAATTATGCTTAAACATGTTGATCACCTACAATTTGGCCATCTTCTATGGTAATAATACGATCTGCCTTGTTTGCCATCATCGCATCATGCGTAACCATCACTATAGTTTGATTATATCTACGTTGCGATATTTTTAAAAGATCCATAACTTCTTCACTATTCTGTGAATCTAAATTACCTGTTGGCTCATCCAATAAAATAATAGTTGGTTTAGATGCTAAGGCTCGTGCAATCGCAACTCTTTGCTGCTGTCCACCTGACAACTCATCAATATAAGAAAGTTTCTTTTCTTCCAAACCCAACATCCGAATAATATCTTCAACGTATTCAGAATCCTCTTTTCGTCCATCTAAACGCATTGGTAAAATAATGTTCTCATAGACATTTTGACTTGGTATAAGATTGAAAAATTGAAAAACAAAGCCAATCTGTCTTCTTCTTAAAATTGTCAGTTCGTCTTCTTTCAAGTCATATAAAGAGATATCCTGGATGATAACCTCTCCACTATTTGGCTTTTCTAAACCTCCCATAACATGAAGCAATGTTGATTTCCCACTTCCACTTTTCCCAACAATCGTAACAAATGTTCCTTCTTCAATATCCAAATGAATATTCCTTAAAGCATAGACTTCAGTTTCATTTTCTCCATATACCTTACTCACTTGACACATTTTTACAACTGATTTCATAATTCCCACCTCCTATCTTTATTATGAATAACAATTCTTACATTTTCATGACACTTTAAATTTATTATTCATTTGATAACGTGGAAAAAGAATTTCAAAGACAACGCCATTACGATCATTATAAGCCTGGATACTGCCATGATGTTTTTCAATAATCTCTTTCGATAAAGCCAATCCAATACCAACACCCTGTTGTTTCTTTGTATGATAAAACCTTTCAAAAATATGAGGTAAATCTTTCTCTTGAATAGCTTCACCATCATTATAAATAAACATCTTTAAATATTGCTGATGTTCTAGAAATGTTATATCTATACGACTACATGTTTGTTCTAATGAATTTTTTAATATATTAGATAAAGCTTCTTGTAACCAACTTTCATCATAATAAAAGCACGTTTCTAATTCTTCAATATGTATCTGAATTCGTGTTTTCTTTATTAAAGGTTGTAAAGACTGCATAGATAATTGTATAACTTCCTGGATAGACTGATACTCAAATTCAAATTCAATTTGACTGCTTTGTAATTTTGCTAATGTTAAAAGACTGTTAATTAAATATTTCATTTTTTCAATCTGCTGATTAATTTCTTCAAAATAATTGTCTTGTATCTTTCCATCTAACAGTAGATCATTATATATAGATATGCTTGTAAGAGGTGTTTTTAACTGATGACAAATATCTTCAATCATTTGACGAAGTTTATCTTTTTCCTGTTGAATAACCTTTTCATAAGCAACCGTTCTTTTTTTTAAACGCATCATTTCATTATACAGTAAACCCAAATCACCATCTTTTATAATTGTTTGTTGATCGTTAGCGGCATAAGCAATCACTTCACGCATTTCACAATATAATTCTTTGACAACATTTTGAAAACTAATATAAAGACTCCCCATTAAAATAATTCCAAGAACAAACATAATATCTCTTGAAAAACCAACCAAATAAATGATAATAAATAAAAACAAAATAATCAAAGCTATATACTTTAATCTTATAAATTCTCTATTATTCGTCTTCATATAGCACCTCTTTATTGAGCCTGTAACCAATTCCTCTCACTGTTTCTATATAAGAATGGCCATGATATATTCCTAATTTATCACGTAACCTTTTGACATGTACTGAAAGTGTATTGTCCTCCACAAAATTATTCTCTTGATCAATGGCTTCTAAAAGTTGGCTCCGTGTCAATACTTGATTCTTATGAATCATTAACATTTTTAAAATATCAAAATCAATAGTAGAAAGATGAACTTCCTGTTTTTCAATAAATACTTCTCTACGTTGTAAATCAATTTGTAAGTTCCCAACTATCATTTTATCCTGTAAAGATTGACTACGTCTTAAAAGAGCTTGTAGTCTTGCATAAAGTTCTTTAATTCGAAATGGTTTTGTCATATAATCATCTCCACCACTATTCAACCCTTTGACTAACATCTCTTCATTATCATTAGCTGTTAAAAAAAGGATTGGTAATTGAGATTGTTTTCTTATATACTCGCAAAGCTCAATTCCATCTCCATCTGGTAATTGAATATCCACTACAAGTATATCAAAAGTCATATGCTGAAACATCCTTATAGCAAGATTATAACAGTCAGCAACTTCTATTTGATAATCTTTCACTTCTAGAGCTGCTTTTAAGGACTTTGCTAATGCTATATCATCTTCTACTATTAATACTTTCTTCATAATTTATTCCCCCTTCATTCTATTATATATTGGTGACACTTTTGTGACAAAAGAAAAAGAACATTTCAGTTCTTTTCGTTTATTTTTATATTTAATTAATAACTTTATCTTCAATAGATTCTTTTAAATGCTGTAACCTTTCAATACTCTCCTTAGAGAAGATTTCTTCAGGATCGCTCACACCATCATTAGCAAGCATAACTAAAGAAATCCAAACTAAGACATTATAAATGTTAATCAAATGGTTTTCTTTAAAGTTCTCTACTCTTTCTCGAGATAACCATTCAATTTCCTTGAGATGATTTTCCACAAAATCATCCAATTCATTAATATATGTATACCCCATATAATGGAATCTTTGAATTAAACGTGACTGCGATATTAATTCAGAATCACGCTCAAATTTAAATTGAAATTCAGTATGTAGCTTTTCTAAAATGCCATTTATACGTGGAGATGTATTCACATACTGAATTAAAGAATTAACATTTATATCTGTTTTAAGAATCTTTTCAATATGGACAATGCCTTTATTATATTCATCTACTTCTTTTGCAATATGAACAAACTCCTCATCTAGCAGTTCTAATGATGCAGATAATCTTGTTAAACGTCTACGAATATCTTTAGGTATTTCATACTGTGATTTATATCCTAATCCATGTTCAATTTCTGCCCAAGAATGTTGCAAAGTGGTTCTAATCTGTAATTCAAAAATAATATCTTTATATGCTGAATACTCAATAAACTGACATCTCTCATCATTAAATTTAATTAAAAGATGTAATGAATTATATCCAAAGTCTATACGATCATCATAGTTTTTCTTTCTTTTATCATTATATTCTATAACCTCAAAATTATCTTTTACACATTCATAAATACGATCAACATCATTTTCAAACAAAGTAATAATACGACAAGCCACAACATCTGTAATCTCATTAATATCCTGATATCTGTTTTTGTATGTGATTTTTTTCATCAAAGCATCTTCACTCTTAATACGTATTGCCATATTTGATATACGGAAATGATTTGTATCTATAATACGTGTAAAGATATCATCAATATCGTGTTTTAAAGAACGATATATCTCCTGGTTATCATGAAATTGTTTAATTATCTTTTTTGCAGAATTATGCATAAACTCACCTCATATATTTATTATACACTTCGTATATGAAATATAAATGAACATTTATAATATTTTACACAGGCTCTAATGATTCGTTTTATTAAGATAATAATTAAACACTACTTAGGTAATATATGTGTTTATTTAGACTAACAAAAAAGAGTAGAATTCTCGGTATTTTAAATTCTCATGGGGAGAAGGTACCCCTTTAAATTTTGAAGCGGAGTACTTTTTTCTCTATTTAAATTTTCAAGCGGACAAAATATCCGCTTTTTTTGTTATAATTAAACTTGCCTAGTTCTATAATTATGATGAATGATAACGACAAAAAACTTTTAAAACTTTTTGATATTGAAGAAGATTCTGTTCAATCTTTCAATATTGATCTTACTGAAAACAAATATTTGATATCTATTGTTTTTAACACAAAACTTCATTGTTGCCCGCATTGTGGTTCTATAAATCTATACAGTAAAGGATATAGTCACGGCACCCTTTCCAGTGCCCCTATTAATAATAAGGTTTGCAAGATTAATTATAAAATAAGACGATATCACTGTAATGATTGTAACGCCTATCCTACTGTTGATAATCCAATATCATATAAAGGAAAACAGTTTACTAAGACAGCTATTATATGCATACTTGAAGGTTTAAAGCCTTATAATGCCACATATTCTCAAATAGCTAGATCTTATGATGTATCTACGACTAAAATAATTGATATCTTTGATACATTTGTTCAGATACCACGGAAAACATTTCCTCGTATTCTTTTAATAGATGAGTTCTATTTTGGTAGTAAAGCGAAATACAAATATCCTAGTATATTTATGAATTTTGAAAACAATCTCATTATTGATATTGTAAAGTCCAGAACTCATGAAATATTATCACCTTACTTTTTTCAGATTCCAAAAAAAGAAAGAGAAACAGTTGAATATGTATGCACCGACATGAGCTTTACATTCAAACCACTTCTCCCAACATTCTTTCCGAATGCCACCCTTATTATAGATCATTTTCATTTGACAAAACACATTAATGGTCAATTAAATAAAATAAGAAAACGAATTATGAACAATTATAAATCCAATAAGAAAACACTATACTACCGTTTATTAAAACATAGATATAAATTATTATTAAAATCAGCTAATAATATTGATGACGATACCTTTAGTAAAGATAGAATCCTAGAATACACGACAACAGAAAATGGCATTTTAGAAGTTTTACTTGGTATAGATAAAGAAATAAGTGAGGCATATAAAATAAAGGAAGAATATCTTGCGTTTGATCAATGTCAAAAAGAAAATATTAACACTTGTGATAAGGAAGCAGAATTAAGATCTTTGATTAAAAGATGTAAAAAATCAGGAATTGAAGAAATGAATGAACTCGCTGATACTTTAGAAACTTGGAAAACAGAAATACTAAATTCTTTTACCTGGATTGGCAATAGAAGAATTTCTAATGGACCTATAGAAGGTAAGAATAATTATATAAAGAAGATACTATCCAATGCTAATGGATTAACTAACTTTGAAAGAGCTAGAAATAGAATTATGTATTCTCAAAACAAATATGAAACATATTCATCTAGTGAACATAAAACTAAAATAAAAGAGGATAAAGATCCACGAGGATCATACGAAAAAAATAAATAGGAGAAAAGAACTAGGCATTTGTCCTCTCCAAAGTTTAAAGGGGAATAATAATTTTCATTATTACTCCCCCTCATTATTTAAAGCGATTTTGTTCTCTCCGCTTCAAAATTTAAAGCACCGAATTCTCTACTCTACTTGAAACTCTTCTACCTTTGTTCCTTTCATATGTACATAGACCATACCAACGATTCCTACTGCAAAGAAAACAATAGAAATCAATTGTGCCATACGAATTGGTCCAAACATTAAACTATCAGTTCTTAGACCTTCTACAAAAAATCTGACAACTCCATAGAATACAAAATATCCAAAGAACTGCATACCAATATGTTTCTGGAATTTTCTTATAACAAAGATAATTAATAAGAAAGCAATAATATTACCAACGGATTCATACAGAAATGTAGGATGATGATATGCTCCATCAATATACATATTTTGAATAATAAAATCTGGTAAATGTAAAGAATTTAAAAATTTCAAACTCACTTCACTTCCAAATGCTTCATGATTAAAGAAATTCCCCCAGCGTCCACATGCTTGAGCAATCAAGACTCCTGGCATAATTGCATCACCTGCAACTAAGAAAGGAATATTTCTCTTTTTAAAGAAGAAATAACTATAAATTAATCCAGTGAAAATTCCACCTTGAATCGCTAACCCACCATGCCATACAGCAAATATCTCAAGTGGATTAGAAATATATACCTCATTGAATGTAAAGATGACATACCAAATACGAGCACCTATAATACCTATAAATAATAATGCGAAGAAATAATCAGATAAAATTTCTTTATTATACCCTAATTGTTTAAAACGATATTGACCCAAAGCATACGCAATGAAAGCACCAGTCAAAATGACAATTGCATACCATTGGATACTAATAGGTCCAATCGTTACAAAAGTACTAAAATCCTTAAAGAATTCCATTAAGATTTACTCTTAATATTATCCAGGATTCTATTCACAAATTCTTTACTAGAATCAAATCCTGAATCTTTCAACTGCATATTCATAACTGCTGCTTCAATAATCGCTGACATACTTCTTCCTCCTGTTACAGGAACAACAATTTTAGGTATTTGTATAGATAATATTTCTTCAGTCACATCGTCTTCTTCAACACCAATTCGTGTATACTCACGAGATGGTAACCATCTATCTAGTTGGATAATAAGATCAACGTTATCCTTTGGTAAAATAGAAGCCACTCCAAACATCTTAGAAACATCAATAACTCCTATCCCTCTAATTTCAAGCAAGTTTCTTAAAACCTCAGGTGCTCTCCCAACAATATTTTGACCAATATGATAAAGTTCAATAGCATCATCAGCAATCAGCAAATGACCTCTTTTAATTAATTCGAGAGCAATTTCTGATTTACCAATTCCACTATCACCTCTAATAACAACGCCTTTTCCATAAATATTCAAGAAAACCCCATGAATAAGTGTTTCTGGTGCCAAAGCTTCATCCAACGTTCCAGTTAAATCAATAGAAACACGTCCAGTTGCCTGCATGGTTTCAAAGATTGGGAAATTTCTTTTGACTGCTATATTTTTTAATATTTCTGGACATTCATATCCTTTTGCAATGATAATACAAGGTGTTTCATCATTTGCAAGTTTAGAGAAACAAGCCAATTGAGACTCTTTGCTCATTTCTCTTACAAATGCAATTTCCTTTTCACCAAACAAAATAATTCTTCTAAAATCCGTATGTTTAAAAAATCCTGCCAACTCAAATCCAGGTCGATTAATTTCAGCAACAAATATTTCTCTTTCTAAAGATTCTTCATCACCAGAGACTTGTTTAAATGACATTGACTTAATCAATTCTTTTAGCTTTACCGATTTACTCATATTTTCCTCCTACTCTAACACTTTCTTAAGAAAGCGTCCTGTATGGCTTTCAGCACATTTAGCAACTTTTTCAGGTGTACCTGATACTACAATTGTACCACCATTGTCGCCACCTTCCAATCCCAAATCAATAATATGATCAGCAACCTTGATAACATCTAGGTTATGCTCAATAACAATAACTGTATCTCCTTGATCAACAATACGATTTAAAACCTCAATTAAGCGTGCTACATCATGACTATGCAAACCAGTTGTTGGCTCATCTAAAATATAAACAGTTTTTCCAGTTGCCTTCTTTTGAAGTTCACTTGCTAATTTGACACGTTGTGCTTCTCCCCCAGAAAGAGTTGTTGCGCTTTGACCTAACTTAACATATCCTAACCCAACATCAGAGATCGTTTGAATCTTAGAACGTATACGAGCTAAATTATCAAAAAAATCAATAGCATCTTCAATTGTCATCTCTAAAACATCATAGATTGTCTTATCTTTGTATGTGACTTGTAAAGTTTCTTCATTATAGCGTTTTCCACCACATTCTTCACATGGTACATAAACATCAGGCAAGAAATGCATACTAATACGTTTAACACCATCACCTTGACAAGCTTCACAACGCCCACCTTTCACATTAAATGAGAAACGTCCTTTGTCATACCCACGTATTTTTGCTTCTGGTGTTTTCGCAAATAAATCCCTGATATCATCAAAAACACCAGTATATGTAACTGGATTAGAGCGTGGCGTTCTACCAATTGGATCCTGTGAAACTTCAATGACTTTATCAACATTCTCCAATCCTAGAATTTCTTTATGTAATCCTGGTTTTTCTTTAGAATGATAAAGTTTAGCACGCACAGCCTTACATAAGATTTCATTGACTAAAGTAGACTTTCCACTTCCAGAAACTCCTGTCACACAAATGAATTTCCCTAATGGGAATTTCACATTAATATTCTTTAAATTATTTTCTTTAGCACCTTTAATTTCAATAAACAGACCATTTCCTTTTCGGTGTTTTTTAGGAACAGGAATTGAGTATTCGCCAGATAAATATTTTCCAGTAATTGAATTTGGATTTTTCATTATTTCTTCAGGAGTTCCTGCAGCAATCACCTCACCACCATGAACACCTGCTCCTGGTCCAATGTCAATAATATAATCAGATGCTCTCATTGTATCTTCATCATGTTCAACAACAACAACACTATTACCCAAATCACGCATATTACACAAGGTTTGAATTAACTTTTCATTATCTCTTTGATGTAAACCAATAGAAGGTTCATCTAAAACATATAGAACTCCAGTTAAACGAGAACCAATCTGAGTCGCTAAGCGAATACGTTGTGCTTCACCACCAGACAATCCACCTGCTCTTCTTGATAATGTTAAATAACCTAATCCAACATTATTCAAGAAAGTTAATCTATCTTGTATTTCTTTAATAATTAATTTTGCTATTTTGGCTTCAGTTTCATTTAATTTTAATTCATTCATAAAATTTAAAGCCTTTTCAATAGACATATCTGTAAATTGACTAATATTTATTCCACCTACAACAACACTAAGAACTTGATCATTTAAACGTCTACCCTGACAAGTTGGACAAGTGTGCTCAGCCATAAATGAAGCATACCATTCTTTCGACCAAGATGATGTTGTTTCCTCAAAACGACGCTCAATCAAAGTCTTCACACCTTCAATATATTTTGTGGTTTTAGAAACATTCCCAGAACTTGATTCAATAGTATAAGTAATTGGACGATCTGAACCCCTCAAAATAATTTTCAATTCCTTCTTGCTAAAATCTTTTAAAGGCTTATCTAAATCAATATTATATTCTCGACATAAAACTAAAAATCTTTGCCATTCAATACGATCAGTTCCCACAGATGTTTTAAAGTAACGCAAACCACCCTGATTAATACTCAACGACCAATCTGGAATTAATAAATCATCATCAACTTCATTCTTAACACCGATTCCCTTACAATCAGGACATGCACCTAATGGATTATTAAAAGAAAATAATCTTGGCTCCAATTTAGGAACACTAAAACCACAGTGAGGACATGCCAAATGTTGTGAAAATAACTTCTCTGTCTTTTCACTTAAATTTTCAACAATCGCTTCTCCACCAGTTAACTTTAACGCAGTCTCTAAAGAATCAGCTAAACGAGAACGATATCCTTCCTTTTTTACAATTCTATCAACAACAACATCAATGTTATGTTTCTTGTTTTTATCTAAAATAATTTCATCTTCTAACAACATGCTTTCGCCATCAACCTGAACTCTTACAAAACCATCTTTCATTAATTCTTCAAATAAATCCTTATGAGTTCCTTTTTGATTTTTACACATTCTTGCCAAAACCTGTAGCTTTGTTCCATCTTTATATGCATCAATTGCATCCACCATTTGTTTAATTGTTTGTGACTCAATTAAAACATGATGCTCAGGACAATAGGCATGTCCAACTCTTGCATATAACAATCTTAAATAATCAAAAATTTCTGTGACTGTTCCAACAGTTGAACGAGGATTGTTCGAAGTTGTCTTTTGATCAATCGCAATTGATGGTGAAAGTCCTTCAATACTATCAACATCTGGCTTTTCAACCCCACCCAAGAATTGTCTGGCATATGCACTTAAAGATTCAACATATCGTCTTTGTCCTTCTGCATAAATTGTATCAAAAGCCAATGATGTCTTTCCACTCCCAGATAGTCCAGTCATAATAACCAATTTATCCCTAGGAATTTCAACATCAATATTCTTTAAATTATTGACTCTTGCTCCTTTAATAATAATTTTATCCTTATTCATATTTTTTCTTTAAACTCCTTAATATCTTTTCCTGACTTAAACCCTGTAATTGCAAATCATAGGCTTCATCCAAAATCATTTTCAATTGTTTATTTTGTTGAAAACCATTCTGAATCAATATATATCCATTAATCAGTGGCTGAGGTGCCTGCATTCCCAATCGTGCTATTTTATCTTCTATAAAAGTAAAGAAAGCATCATATTGTTCTTGAGCTACTTTCCCTCTCCCTAACTTATCACAACAACTTATACAAATCAAATCATTCATAGAAACTTTTCCATCAATTTTCTTTAATAATCTAAGATAGGATAAATCTTTTCCATGATTTCTTGCCATATTCATAAGATGCATATGATACATAATCATTGTTGATATATATTGTCTTTGTTTCTTAGATTGAATCATTTTAACCTTTTGAAAGACTTTAACACCAGCTTCATTATGCTGTGGTGCATGACCATCAGCTGTCGTCACTAAAGGCTTTCCAATATCATGCAAAAGACAGGACCACATAAATGATAAAGGGGCATCTGTCTTATGCTTTGTTAAAGCAGCCACATCAATGACTAACATCGTATGTGTAAAGACATCACCTTCAGGATGATAGTCTAAACGTTGATGAGTTGTTATTAAATCACTTAAATAAAACGGTAAAGCTTTAATCCTTTTTAAAAATTCAAATCCTATTGATGGTCTAGGTGACATCAAAATCTTACAATATTCGCCATAGATTCTCTCTATTGATAGATGCTTCAGCATTCCTTGCTGAACCATTTGATAACATAAATCTAACGTTTTCTCTTCTACAGTCATCTCGAATCTTGCTATAAACTGTGCAATTCTTAAAACACGTAAAGGGTCCTCAACAAATGATTGAGGATCCACACAACGAACCTGATGCTTTTTAATATCATCCAATCCACCACATAAATCAATGATTTCTTCATTTTGATAATCATACATCAATGCATTCATTGTCAAATCTCTTCGCTTCACTGCCTTTTCAAGAGGAAGTTCAGGATTGATTATAACTTCAAAATCCTGATGTTTTTCGCCTACCTTTTTTTCTTGACGAGGTAGGGCAAAATCATATCCCTTTAGATTTTCCAGCTGCATAATCGCAAACATTTTTCCAAAAGTATTCACAACTCCGTATTTTGCTAACAAATCATGAAGTTGCTCATAAGTCATATGATAAACCTCTACATCAACATCATGTTCTCCTGAGTTCTTCAAGATAACATCTCTAACACTTCCACCAACAATATAAACTCTTCCACCTTGAGCTAATATATCATCAAAGATAGTTCTGGCTAATTGATTAAGTTCCATCACTTTTCACCTTTAAGTTCCATAATCATATCTCTTAATTCCATCGCACGTTCAAAATCAAGAACCTTGGCAGCCTGTTTCATTTCTTTCTCTAAATCATCAATTAATTTCTTCTTCGCTTTCTTATCAGCCTTTTTACCTTTTTTAAGAAGTGAAGTCGCTTCATCAATTGTTTCTTTTCCTTGTATCAAATCACGAATTTCCTTATGAATTGTTTGTGGAGTAATATGATGTTCTCTATTATACTCTTCTTGAATCTCTCGGCGACGACTTGTTTCATCAATCGCCTTTTTCATAGAATCAGTCATATTATCACCATACATAATGACTTTTCCATGCGCATTACGTGCAGCACGACCAATTGTCTGTATTAATGAACGCTGACTTCTTAAGAAACCTTCCTTATCAGCATCTAAGATACAAACAAGTGAAACTTCTGGCAAATCGAGACCTTCTCTTAATAAGTTAATACCAATTAAAACATCATACTTCCCAAGACGTAAATCTCTTAAGATTTCTGTTCTTTCCAAAGTTTTTGTATCAGAATGAAGATAAGCTACTTTCATCCCCATTTCTTTGAGATAAGCACTTAAATCTTCGGCCATTCTCTTTGTTAAAGTTGTAATCAAGACTCTCTCATTCTTTTCAATGCGATCATTAATCTCACTAATAATATCATCAATTTGATTCTTTGAAGGACGAACTTCAATAATTGGATCAAGCAATCCAGTCGGTCTAATAATCTGTTCAGCAAAAGTACCATTGGTTCTTTCTAATTCATAATCACCTGGTGTAGCTGATACATAAATGACCTGATTAATAATCTTTTCAAATTCTTCAAAACGCAGCGGTCTATTATCAAGAGCACTAGGTAATCTAAATCCATATTCCACCAATGTCTCTTTACGACTTCTATCACCATTAAACATGCCTCTAACTTGTGGTAACATCACATGACTTTCATCTACTATCATTAAAAAATCATCAGGAAAATAATCAATTAGAGTATAGGGTCTCTGTCCTGCTTGTCTTCCATCTATATGACGTGAATAATTCTCAATTCCTGGGCACATTCCAACTTCTCTTAACATTTCAATATCATGGCGAGTTCGCTGGTCTAATCGCTCATATTCCAAAGGTTTCATACCTTCTTCAAAATACTTTAATCTTTCTTTTAATTCTTCCGCAATCGTATCACACGCTTTTAACATCTGATCTTTTCTTGTTACATATCCATAAGCTGGATAAATTGTATATGTCTTATAACTTCCTAGTGTTTTTCCTGTTAAGGGATCAGCTTCACTAATACGTTCAACCTCATCACCAAATAACTCAATACGTATTAACCAACTTTCAGTATGACCTGGAACTATTTCAATAACATCTCCTCGAACTCTAAAGGTTCCTTTCGATTGTTCAATATCATTTCTTTGATATTGACGATCAACTAAATATGTTAATAACTCTTTACGATCTATTTCCTGTCCTACCCTTAACGAAAAAATCATTTCTCGATACTGTTCTGGATTTCCTAATCCATATATTGAAGCAACTGATGCCACAACGATTGTATCTCTTCTTTCTAGTAAAGAGTTCATTGCTGCAGAACGTAACATTTCAATTTCATAATTGGTTTGAGCAGTTTTATCTATATAAACATCACTTTTAGGAATATATGCTTCAGGTTGATAAAAATCAAAGTTAGAAACAAAATATTCCACACGATTTTCAGGAAAGAATTCTTTTAACTCTGAATATAACTGCCCTGCCAACGTTTTATTATGTGCTAAAACCAATGTTGGTTTATTGACTTCGGCAATAACATTAGAAACAGTAAAAGTTTTTCCTGTCCCTGTACCTCCTAATAAAACCTGTTCTTTTTGACCTGCTCGTATACCCTCTACCAATTTTTTAATAGCAGTTGGCTGATCTCCCATTGGAGAATATTCAGAAACAAGTTTAAACTTTTCCATTTCTAACACCCCTTTACTTAATTAATTCTGTCACCTTTAAATACTGTGCATCTTCTAATTCTTGATAAATATGATATAACAATGCACTTAATACTATTGTTGCATCATTTTTGTCATATATACCATTAACCGCTAATCCATATCTTTTTTCAAAAGCTTTTAATGCCTCTTCTGTTGCCTTTGAATAATATCCATCAACTCTATCAACTTTATATCCAAGCTCTTTTAACATTTCCTGCATATACTGGATATTATCATCAACTTGATCATATTGATATGGTCCCTTAAATTCCCCAATATGAAAATCATCGATAGATTGAGACTTAACTTCATAATCAGGTTTAAATCCCTCACCATTTATATTATTTCCATTTGGTGTTAACCATTTTGCATTTGTATATTTCAAAACAGATGAATCAGATAAAGTTAATTGCGTTTGCGCAATTCCCTTACCATATGTTTTTGTTCCTACGAGTTTATAATTTAAATATTCTTTCAATGCTCCAATCATAACTTCTGATGCACTAGCAGTATCTCCATTACAAAGTACATAGCCATTTTCAAAATGATATTTTTGTATATCTGTAGACTTAAATGATTCTATTTTTCCTGAAACAGTCTGAGTAGATACCAAAACTTTATCTTTTTCAATAAATAAATCCAAAATATCTTGAGCAGCCTTTAAATATCCGCCACCATTATCTCTCAAATCAATAACAAGTGTTTGAATATTCTCCTTTTGAAATGCTTTCAATGCTTCCTCAACATATGCTGCTGTTCCTTCACCAAATGTTGTCATCTGTAAATAACCAATTTTCTCTTGGCCAGATGTTCTGATTTCATAACTTAATGAAGTTTCAACACTTGCACGTTTCGCAGTCAAATCTATAGATTTTCCATTCCTTAAAACTTTTAAGGCTACTGAAGTACCACTTTCTCCAGAAACTGCATTCTTAATCTTTTCAGAACTATATCCAGCAACCGAAGTTCCTTGTACATGTGTAATAATATCACCACTTAAAAGTCCTGCCTGTTCTGCTGGAGTTCCTTTATATACAGCCAAAACAACTCCACCTACTGATATTGTTGAAAAGGTAATTCCTATTCCTTGGACAGATCCATTAATTGAATCTGTTAGACTCTGGGCTTCTTGTGTACTTAAATAGGAAGTATATGGATCACCTAATGCTGCAACCATACCATATAACATACGATCCTTGAGTGAGTTCTCACTTTCTGTTGTATCTAAAAAATCACTTTCTATTGCTTTATAAATTTGATCATACAAACTCTGTGAAGTTTTTTGATTCGTCTTCTCTTGAGATCCTCGATAGAAATAGCCACCACCTGCTCCTATCACTAAACATAAAAGACAACCAACAATATAGAACGGTTCTTTTCTTAACTTCTTTTTCTTCTTATTTTCAAATTCAAAATTATCCATAACCACACCTCGCCCAACTATTTTACCATATATTTCCACAAAATATAACCAACAACATCTATTTCTTCAAAAACCGATAACATATTATCAAAATAAATATATATTCTCAATTTACCAAGATGAGTTATAAGACAAACGAACATGACTTTTCAAATTTTTAGCACATATTATGCTACTTAATTATATATGCATTGATATTATAGCATATATTGTTGCGTAAATATATATAAAATGCAACTTTTTCAAGTTCTTGGTAAACAATTCTATAACCACAAAAACAACAAAAGCAATCTTTACGACTGCTCTTTTAAAAATTTCTGTATACATTGATAAGTCTCTTCACTCACAATATGTTCTAAACGGCAAGCATCATCCTCTGCCTGCTTTTCACCAACACCTAAATTAATGAGAAACTGTGTTAACGTCGTATGACGATTATACACATTTTCAGCAATTTTTCTGCCTTCTGCAGTAAAATCAATATAACCTTTTTGATCAACAATAATTAATTGAGATTCTTTTAAAAGTTTAATTGCACGCGAAACACTTGGTTTTGAAAAATTCATTGTATTCGCAATATCAATAGATCTCACATACTGATTCTTATTTTTTAACATTAAAATTGTTTCTAAATACATTTCTCCAGATTCATGCAAATCCATTATGGTCACCTCATATCTTTTATTATTATATCACAAATGACTATCCTAATGCCACATCTAAAACCATCATCACAACAAATCCAATGGCAAATCCAATTGTCGCAATATTTGAATGCGCTCCTTTTGAAGCTTCCGGTATCAGTTCTTCTACAACAACATAAATCATCGCACCAGCTGCGAAAGCCAATAAATATGGTAAAATAGGAACAACAAATTGAGATAAAAGTATTGTTATTACAGCACCAATAGGTTCAACTATACCAGAAGCAGTTCCATACAAAAAAGCCTTACCTTTAGATATTCCTTCACTCTTTAGCGGCATTGATATAATAGCACCCTCTGGAAAATTCTGAATAGCAATTCCAATAGCTAAAGCAAGTGCTCCCATTAAAGAAACATCACTATTCCCCATCAATACACCTGCAAAAACAACTCCAACTGCCATTCCTTCAGGAATATTATGTAATGTCACAGCCAAAACCAACATAGTTGTTTTTTGTAACTGAGATTTCTTTCCTTCTATCTCATTATCCAAATGCATATGTGGCACAGTATGATCCAACACTAACAAAAATCCAATTCCAAGCAAAAAGCCAATTGCTGCAGGCAAAAACGCAAATTTACCTAAAGATTCTGACATATCAATTGCTGGTATAAGTAATGACCAAACTGAAGCAGCTATCATGACTCCTGAAGCAAAACCTAATAATATCTTTTGAACAAGCGTACTCATTTTCTTAGACATAAAGAATACGCAAGCAGATCCTAATGTTGTTCCTATAAATGGAATGAGTAATCCTAAAATAATAGTTGTATTCATCATTTTTCTCCTCCCTTTATATCATCCTTACTATAACTGATTTTAGAAAACAGGTCAAAAGATATGCAAAGAAAAAATATCTACAATACTAGTATTTGTTATAAAAATGAAGATTCTTTAAATCATATGACTATCCTCTATCATATTGTAGTCCTTTAAGATATTCTGCATGTTTCTAAACTTCAATGCTTTCATATCTCAGTTCGATATTCATACTATGAGCCATATCAATCACAGTTATACTTGAGCGATTTCAAATAAATCACTTCATTTCATATTTCATCAGAAATAGAAATATGATTATAGAATCTTTATTTTTCTTCAACAAAACATTAATCAATCGTAGGTTTCCATTGACTACTGAATCTTCACACAATGTTTCGCATATAAAAAACGCATAACAATCACCAAATCATTATTGAATATATGAAAGTGAAACTCAGCGTATTGTCAGTATAAATATATCAGAATAAATTTCTTTATCATCTAAGTTTATCTCTCATATTTTTCAACATCAATTGTTGTGAAGATAAAAAAGAGTCCCTCATGGGACTCTCATCATTATTTACTTAATTCAGCGAAATATTTAATAGTTCTAACCATGTTAGAAGTATATGAATTTTCGTTATCATACCAAGCAACAGTTTGAACTTCAGTAGTTCCGTTATCTAATGGTTTAACCATAGTTTGAGTTGCATCGAATAATGATCCGTAGTTAATTCCGATAATATCAGAAGATACTAATTGTTCTTCAGTATATCCGAATGATGGAGTTGCTGCTGCTTTCATAGCTGCATTAACTTGTTCTACTGTTACTTCACCTTCAACAACTGAAGTTAAGATAGTTGTTGATCCAGTAGGAACTGGTACACGTTGAGCTGAACCAATTAATTTACCATTTAATTCAGGGATAACTAAACCAATAGCTTTAGCTGCACCTGTAGAGTTAGGAACGATATTAACAGCAGCTGCACGAGCTCTTCTTAAATCACCTTTTCTATGAGGTCCATCTAATACCATTTGGTCACCAGTGTAAGCATGTACTGTTAACATGATACCTGATTTGATTTTAGCTAAGTTATTTAAAGCGTTAGCCATTGGTGCTAAACAGTTTGTAGTACAAGAAGCTGCTGAAATGATTGTATCATCTGCAGTTAAGATACCTTCGTTTACACCAAATACAACTGTTGGTAAGTCATTTCCTGCTGGTGCAGAGATAACAACTTTTTTAGCTCCTGCATCAATATGAGCTTGAGATTTAGCTTTAGATACATAGAATCCAGTACATTCTAAGACTACATCTACTCCTAATTCTCCCCAAGGTAATTCAGCTGCATTAGCTTTTGCATAAATTTTGATTTCTTTTCCATCAACTGTGATAGAATCTTCACCAGCTACCACTGTATCTGCTAAAGCATATCTTCCTTGTGCTGAATCATATTTTAATAAATGTGCTAACATCTTAGGATCTGTTAAATCGTTAATTGCTACAATTTCATATCCTTCAGCACCAAACATTTGTCTAAATGCTAGACGTCCAATACGTCCGAAACCGTTAATTGCTACTTTTACTGCCATTTTCTTGACATCCTCCTTGATTTATTTTATGCCTCTATTATAGTCTACAAAACTAAATAAATCAATAAAAGTTGTAACGAATATATAAAAAAATTCACAAGAGACACAATGTAAACACTTCCAAGCAGAAAAAGACTTTTTCCAACACAATATATATAAAAATAAACACTTTTTTCCATTTTAAAAAATAAAATTTCCATTATTTGATGAAACATGAAAGACAATTCACATTCCTTTTAATTTTATGAATATTCAATGAAAATCACTCTATAATGAACTATGGAGGTTATAGGAAATGCACTTTATACCAACTGTAATTTTAAAAAAACAATCTAAAGAATATGCTTATGATATATTCTCTAGACTCTTAGAAGATCGTATTATTATGTTATGTGGAGAAATTAATGATGAGGTTGCCAGTTCTATTGTTAGCCAATTATTATACTTAGAATCACTTGATTCAAGTGCTGATATCTATATGTATATCAATTCACCAGGAGGTAGTGTCTCTGCTGGTCTAGCAATTTATGATACCATGAATTTTGTAAAGTGTGATGTGTCAACAATAAGCATTGGTCTTTCTGCCAGCATGGGCGCTTTTTTATTGGCTGCTGGACAAAAAGGAAAACGTTGTGCCTTACAAAATAGTGAAATCATGATTCATCAGCCATTAGGTGGAACGAATGGACAAGCAAGCGATATTGAAATTACCACAAAGCATATATTAAGACAAAAAGAAAAATTAAATAAATTATTATCTGAAATGACTTCTCAACCATTAAGAAAGATAAAAAAGGATACTGATCGTGATTATTTCATGAATGCTTATGATGCCTTAGAATATGGTCTTATTGATGAAGTTCTTACGAAAGATAAATAAGAGAACACCTTATTATATTGAAGGTGTTTTTTTCTCATTATAAAAATAAAAAAACAAACAGAAAATACTCTGTTTATTCCTTTAAAGAGATACATAAATGTTCATCTTCTATAGTTAATTCTTGAATTGGTAAATCTATTTTATAATAACAAGAATTGTTATGAACCACAAAATGATCATCATGTATAAGTTGTTGTAAAACACTGACTACATTTAATTGTAAAAAAAGATATTCAACCTTCCCTTTCATATTATCAAAACATAATTTATGATCTTTATATCCAATTGTAAATGTTGTTGCAAGATCAATAATACGATCTTGATAAGCAACAATTGCATTCAATTCAATTACATCATGAATAGCAAGATGTGCCTCTTTAATCTCAATAGAATATTTTTGAAGTATTGGTGTTAACACATACACCAAACAAGTTTTAACCTCATGATCCGTCAATATCATCATATCACCCATATATTATATGTTTCAATTATAATGTTATGACTGGATATGTTTCATAGATATTGTAATATTCAAAATATTGATTTTCTAAAGGAATCCATTGTTCAATAAAAGTTGATACTTTTTCAGGATTACGATTTGTCAATCGTTCAATTTGTTGTTGTTGAGTTATCTTTAAAACGATGATATCTGTATAATAAGGTACTAACTCAGGTCTTAAAGCATAACTTCCTTCAATAATATTATAAGGAGTATAGGGTATTTCTTGTATATCTGATATCAATTTCATCTTGGTGCAATCAAATGGTTGATAGTGAATTGTTTTATATTCAGATAATGGTTTTAAAACAGTTTCCAGAAAACGTTCATAATGAACATTCCCCCCTGGCATATGATATCTTTCTAAAGTTCTTAATTCCTGTGGCAGGAAAAAATCATCCATACAAAAGACATGTGCATTAAATATATGTGCCAGTTCCAAGGCTAGAGTCGATTTTCCAGAACCACACATTCCATCAATTGCTAATATAAAACGATCTTTTTCCTGCAATTTCGTTATCAATTGTTCAATAGTCATTTTTATTCTCCTGCAGCAGTTTGATTTTTCACAAGTATAAAAGTAGAAAGAAGTACTAATAAACATCCTATTATTTTTAAAACAGTTAGAGTTTCTCCCAAAAATAGAAAGCCAATAACAATACTTGTAATAGGTTCTAAAGTTGATAAAATCGCTGTTAAAGAAGCTCCTAAGCAACGAATTCCTAATTGTAAAAGCACCACACCCACTAACGATGCAAAAATAGCAACGATAGCAGATAATATATATCCTTCAATTGGCATGATTGACAGGCTCTTTGTCAATAAGCCTAATAAAAAGATAACAACTGTATTCATAATCACAAGATAAAAATTAAAAACATAGGGACTTATATTGCGAATTGAAGAATGATCCATTCCAATCATATAATAAGCAAAGAAAATCCCTGAAGTCACTGCCAATACAAATCCAATCATAGATGAAGATGTATTATCAATAAAACAAAATACCCCAACAATAGCTAAAGCCAAACATAACATTTGCTTTTGATTTAAAGTCTGTTTATAAAACAAGAAGTTAAATAAACAAACAAATAAAGGATATAAAAAATGTAATACTGTTGCACTACCTACAGGAATATAACTATATGACATATACAACATGACAACCGTCAATGTATTGCCAAAGAATCCTACCTTGAATACATCTAAGTACTGTTGCTTTGTAAGCCTCAAAGACAGTTTCTGATAAACAACAATAAATAAAAACAATGGGACAACAAATAAATGCCTGAGAAAAGCCAATTGAATACCATTGCTCCCCATTGCATAAGTCATCTTACCAATCACAGGTGTAATTCCAAATATTAATGTTGCAATGACTGTAAAAATAATTCCCTTCTTTTTAATATTCATTAAAAATCTCCCTTATCACTTCTCGATCTTGTGTTTGCGATAATGCTAACATTAAAAGCACTCTTGCTTTTTGTGCTGACAATGTATTTGCAGAAATACAATAATGTTGAGGATCAAATACAGCATCATCAAAAACAATTCCCTGATTTACTCGTGATGCTCTTACAAAAACAATCCCCTGCTTAGATAAATCATTAATGGCCGCCAACCATTCTTGACTATAATTCCCACTTCCCGAACCAGTTAATATAATACCATGATGGTTTCTTGCCATATCATATAATAATTGTGCAGACGCCCCAGCATAAAAATAAGCAATAGCTACTGATGGCAAATCTATAAGATGTTGTTTAGAAAAACGCGATGCCAGTGTATGTAACTTGAATGTACGTGAGAAAAAATAAACTTCCTGGTCTTGCATATATCCTAAACAGCCAAATGCTTTTTGATCAAAAGCATCAACTTTATAATTATTGACTTTTTGAATATCTCTACCAGAATAGATTGTATTTGAAAACAGTCCCATAACACCCTGGTGATGCGCATCTTCACTTGCAGCCAGACAAACTGCTTGATATAAATTGTATGGACCATCAGCTGAAGTCGCCGTTGCTGGACGCATTGCTCCAGTGACGACAACCGGTTTAGAAGTATTAAGTGTTAATGTTAAAAAATAAGCAGTCTCATCTAAAGTATCCGTTCCATGGGTTACAACCACCCCATCAATTTTTTCATCTAACACAATTTCATTCATTTTATTTGCCAATTCTATCCATCTTGAAGGATTCATTTCATTACTATCAATATTCATGAATTGATATTCTCTAAGATCTGCAACATCTTTAAGCATGGGAATTGATTTTATAATCTCATTGACATTCATTTCACCTGCATGATAGGCAACTGTTTTCCCAGCTTGACCAGTTCCTGCAATTGTTCCACCTGTTGCTACGATTGCTATTGTTTTCATTGACAACCACCTTCCAAATTTTTATATTCTTCAATCTTTTCCTATATTATTCTCAATTTCTAATAAGTATTTCAATATCTTTGATAAAATCATTACAGAACATATCTGATGAAAAGCCTAGAAAAGCCAAAGGGTCCTAACCCCTTGGCTTCTCGCTTGAGTTTCATATCTCAATGCCAGTTTCATTTCGCCGATATCATAACATATGTACAGTGATATTTCAAGCATGATATAGATGAAAACGATATCTTTGCATATGAAAAAGCACCTTTTTTATTCAAAGTGCTCCTTTTTGACATCATCTTTTATAACATTATTTTTATTATTTAATTTCTTGAATAAGATATTCCTCTAAAATAGGTTTAAAATCATTACATACTTTTTGATCAGTTTCTTTTGTGATTTCAATTAAAAGAATTGGGTGATAATCTTCATTGAGAACTGTGTGAGGATTATCTTTCATAATATGAAGAATGATTTTTAAGTTTTTGTCTGCTATCTTTGCATTATGCCTTTGACATAACTGACGGAATGCATTGAAACTCAAGCATTGTAAGCGATGATTCATGCGATATAAATTAAACATAATTCATTCCTCCTCCCAGATATATTTTCATAAAATAATATACCTTTTTAATCTTACTTATATTATAATAAGAAAAAAACAAGACAACAATATGCAATATATTAAGATTTGTTTAATTTTAGATAAATAAGGGTTATTTGTATAGAATTGGAGGGGAAAATTATGCGAAATGAATATAGAAATGCTATGCGTTCAAAAATATTAATAAAGAATGCCTATATCGAATTATTAAAACAAAAACCTGCCACAAAAATTACTGTCACTGATATTATTCATACTGCTAATATAAGTAGAGGGACTTTTTATGCACATTATAAAGATACAATTGATTTGTGGGAAAGTTTTCAAAGAGATTTTCTTAATCAACTCATCCATTTTACAAATAAACATCAAGAAGAATTACTAGTTAATAAGATTGATCTCTTATTAAACAAAACAATGGATATCTTAAAGAATGACTTTGAGACTTATAATGTATTAGCTAATCAAGATTTTTCTTTCTATTTCTATCACGATATTAAAAGAGTGATATTAGAATCTCTTATTAAAGAGTATTCTGTATCTGAAGAAGTTCAAAGAAGTTTAAATATTTATATTGGTGGATTTATTATGTTACTTAGAGAGTGGCTTGAAAATCCAAATTTTGAATCTATGGAAGAGTATACCAAAACACTGTCTAGACTTATCCATCAGGGGATTATTATTTAACAAAATACTCCTTTTATTATTATTCAAAGTATATAACATATAATTTTACTTAAGCCAATGTATAAGATTCTTAAAAAATGATTCATAAATTCTACGGATGTTGGTTAAGCAATCTATATCCACTAAATAACTTGACAATATAAAAATAGCACTTTGAGTGCTATTTTATATTGTCTTCATAACAGCATTTTATCTAATCATCTAATTCTTCGCCATTACTTTCTATGACTTTTTTATACCATTCATATGAATCTTTCTTATAACGCTTTCCAGTTCCTTTTCCATCATTATCTCTATCCACATAAATAAAGCCATATCGCTTCTTCATTTCCCCTGTTCCAGCTGAAACAA
Organism: Coprobacillus sp.; assembly: GCF_984815275.1. Classification (NCBI taxonomy): domain Bacteria; kingdom Bacillati; phylum Bacillota; class Erysipelotrichia; order Erysipelotrichales; family Coprobacillaceae; genus Coprobacillus; species Coprobacillus sp. The sequence goes on along the minus strand of NZ_CFJNYH010000026.1, from coordinate 28,047 downwards.
TGTCTATAGGCCCCCAATATGTGTATCCCATTAAATCAACACCATCAGCAACTGCTTCCTTCATTTGCTGAATATGACTTCTTAAATAATCAATACGATAATTATCATGAATTTGATCACCTTCTAAAACATCAACATTTCCCATTCCATTTTCTACAACAAATAGTGGTTTTTGATATCGATCATATAATTCATTTAAAACATATCTAAAACCAATAGGATCTATTTGCCATCCCCATGGCGTTTCTTTTAAATAAGGATTTTTTTCACCAATTAATCCACCAGTATGCCCTAAGATTGGCATTCCATCTTTATATGTTGTTGTTCGATAATAAGAAAAGCCCAAATAATCACTAGGATATTCTTTGATAATTTCTAAATCTCCTGGCTGTATATCTAAATGAACATGATGTTCTTCAAACCAACGATTTGCATAACTTGGATAATATCCCCTCATCATCACATCACTAAAAAATAAAGAACGCCTTCTCAATTGATAAGCCCCCAATACATCTTCTGGTTTACATGTATGAGGATAAATACCACTTAATGACAACATACATCCAATTTTTGCTTCTGGAATAATTTCATGACATAACTTATTTGCTTTACTGCTAGCTACAAACATATTATGAGCAGCTTGAAATCTACATTGCATTGAATGATCTGTTTTCTCCGGTTTAATCGCTCCTGCTGCAAAGGGAATTGTATGAACATTATTAATTTCATTAAATGTCATCCAATATCTTACCTGATCTTTATAACGTTGAAAGATGACTTTACAATATCTTGTAAAGAATTCAATTAATTTTCTATTTTCCCATCCACCATATTCATCATATAAATGCAATGGTGTTTCATAGTGAGAAATGGTAACAATCGGTTCCATACCAAGTTCATTCATTTCATTGAACAAATCATCATAAAATTTCAAACCCGCTTCATTGGGCTCATTTTCATCACCATGAGGAAATATTCTCGCCCAGGAAATAGATGTTCTAAAACAGTTAAATCCCATTCCACTCATTAACTTTAAATCTTCTTTATACGTATGATAAAAATCAATAGCCTCATGAGTTGGATAGAATTTCCCATCTATAACCTTTTCATCTGGTTCATAAACCAATCCCCTTGAGACATCGGTTACATTGATTCCTTTTCCATCTTCCAGATAAGCCCCTTCAGCCTGATTAGCAGCAATGGCTCCTCCCCATAAAAAATCTTTCTTAAATGTTTTCATTATGTTTTCACCTCTGTCTTCAGTATACCTTGTTTCTTTTTATGATTTTTCTTTTTTCATTTTGTGAAATCAATTTTCAAAATGAGAAAAGAAAAGTGCTCTTTTGAGCACTAATCACTTAAATCTTCACCATGAGAAGCAATCACTTTCTTATACCACTCAAATGACTTCTTCTTACTTCTTTCTAATGTTCCATTTCCTTCATTATCTTTATCTACATAGATAAATCCATATCTCTTCTTCATTTCTCCTGTTCCAGCAGAAACCAAATCAATACATCCCCAAGGTGTATATCCCATTAAATCAACACCATCAATATCAACTGCTGCTTTCATTGCTTCTATATGTGCTCTTAAATAATCAATACGATATTGATCATTAACTGTTCCATCTGCCTCTTTGACATCAATTGCACCAAATCCATTCTCTACAATAAACATTGGTAATTGATAGTGATCATAGAACCAGTTCAATGAATATCTTAATCCCTCTGGATCTATCTGCCAGCCCCAGTCACTTGCCTTGACATATTCATTTGTTACCAGATCTGCTGTTTCATCATAATCATAGTTTGGATTCTCTCTTTGATATTTTGTGCAAAATGACATATAGTAACTGAATCCTATGTAGTCTACTGTTCCATCTAATAAATCTTCTTCATCCTGTTCTGTGATATCAAGATCATATCCCTGTCTTTCAAAGAACTTCACCATGAATGATGGATAATATCCTCGCACATGCACATCTGTAAACCAGTAGCGTTTATGCATTGCTCCTACTGACATCATCATATCTTTAGGATCACATGAATGCGGATAGATTGGACACATCGCAATCATACACCCAATTTGAAAATGAGGATTAATTTCATGACCAATTTTTACTGCCTTTGCACTTGCTACTAACTCATAGTGAGCAGCCTGATACATGATTTCTTCACGATTTTCTCCTTCTTCATATTTGATACCTGAATTGGTAAAAGGTGCAAAATCCTCCTGATAGTTTGCTTGATTATTGATTTCATTGAATGTCATCCAATATTTTACTTTATCTTTATATCTTTTAAAGCAGACTTCAGCAAATCTGACAAAGAATTCAATACACTTACGATTCCTAAAACCACCATATTCTGTAACCAAATGATATGGTAATTCAAAGTGAGATAATGTCACAACGGGTTCAATACCATACTTTAAACATTCATCAAATAAATCATCATAGAACTTTAATCCTTCCTCATTAGGCTCTAATTCATCACCATTGGGGAAAATACGAGTCCAGGCAATTGAAGTTCTAAAACATTTGAATCCCATTTCAGCAAATAAAGCAATGTCTCCTTTATATCTATGATAAAAGTCAATGGCTTCATGATTAGGATAGTTTTCTCCTGTTAAAACACCATCTGTAATACGGCGGGCAACACCATTAGCCCCAGCAGTCATCACATCAGCAACACTCACTCCTTTCCCGCCTTCATTCCAACCACCTTCTAGCTGGTGAGCTGCAACAGCACCACCCCATAAAAAATCTTCTCTTAATGCCATATTTATTCCTCCATTTCTAGCAATATTATACTACTAAAATCAATAGATTCATTCATCTTTCTTTCATAATAAGAAAAATGTTTTTATAATTTGAAAATAACCTGTCATTTTATTTGAATTGATAACTTTATAACATACTGTTCTTTAAACCCGGCAATTTCACTACAATAATCTTCATGATAAAGAGGACCATAAGTTTTTTCATAATGAAGCATCTTTAGAAAGTTTGGTACACAGGTTAAAATCTCTTCATTTTTCAACAAGAAAAAAGCTGCATAGTAACGTCCTTTTGGTTTCATATAATTAGCCTCCTCTTGTTGACATCTCTTAAAAGTCCACTGAAAACTTTTAAATTGATTTCTCTCAAACATGACTCCATACTGATAACCATAATTCATATATCCCAACCAAATATTTCCATCAGGTTTTGTCTCTCGATAATAGTATTCGTCTTCTATTTCTTCTTCAAAAAGTTGACAAAAACCATATTGTTGTAAAACTGAGAAACGTTTTGTTAAAAACATAAGATTATTACGCATATCTTCAAACTCTTGAATCTTTTGATTAACAATATCAAACTGTTCAAGTAAAACTTTTTTCTTTTCTACAAAATCTTCTTTCCGAATTAATTCCTGAATATCTTTTAAAGACATTCCTAGATTTTGAAAAAGTTTAATTGTGTTCATTTGATCAAACTGATGCATCGCATAATAACGATAACCTTTTTCATTCATATAAGCAGGTTTCAATAGATCCAACTCATCATAATAAAACAAGACTCTCTTTGTCACTTGACAGAATTTTGCAAACTCCCCAGTGGTCATAAAATATTTCATATAACTTCTCCTTGACTATAACGTTGCGTAATAGTTTATAAATATATTAACACAGCAAGGAGGTCAAAACAATGTTTACACTGCTAAAGAATCCATTTCATAAAAAAGTTTTCTTTTTTTCTATTCCGATTATTTTAAGTATGTTTACACAACAATTCTATAACGTTGCTGATACAATGATTGTTGGTCAATTTTTAGGCGTTGATGAATTAGCAGCAGTTGGAAATGCTGGCACAATTGTCATGTTGTTTATTGTTGTCTCAGGTGGAATTGAGTTATCATCAGAGATTATATTTTCTCGTTATCTAGGAAAAAAGGATTTACAGAAAATTGCCAATGGAAGTATCAACATTATAGCTATTGCTTTAACTATTTCCATCACCTTGGTTGCTTTAGGTTTTTTATGTCTGCCTACTTTATATCGTTGGATTCACCTACCAAATGAACTCATTCCTTTTACCAATGCTTATATAATGACTTATATGATTGGGGTTCCTTTTATTTATGTCTATGATATTTCAAGAGCTATTATCACAGCACTTGGTGATTCTAAACATTGCTTTTATTTTGTCTTTGGGTCTTCTCTTCTTAATATTATTTTAGATTTATTGTTTATCTGTGTTTTTCATTTAGGAGTTTTTGGAGCTGCCCTAGCTACAATTATTGCTCAAGCTTTATTTATGTTTGTTGCTTTTTATCACCTTTATAATAAAATTAAGGATTATCCAGGCTTTACTTGGAGACCTCATATTGATATGATACAAGTCAAAGAGCTCATTCATATTACAATTCCATCAGTTATACAGCAATTTGTAATTACTTGTTCATTTATTTTTATTCAATCAATGATTAATCCTTTTGGAAGTGAAATCATCAGTGGATTTGTAGCTGTTAATAAAGTACTTACTCTTTCACGTATTGTTGTCTTAGGATTTACACAAGCTTTTTCCATTTATGCAGCAAAAATGATTGTTTCACAAGAATTTACAGAATTAAAAAAAATCTATATCTTCTTTATCAAGTTGTCTTTGATTTATATGACATTGATCGCTTTCCTCTTTTTCATCTTCCCTCACCTTCTTTGTCAACCTTTCTTTTCTATTGATAATTATCACGAAGGTTATCAGTTCTTTAAAACATACTTGCAATGTTCAATTGCGATGATGTTTATGAGTATCTTTAAATTCATGAATGAAAGTTTATTAAGGAGTTCTATGAATATGACTTATTTTTTAATTTGTAATTTAAGTGATCTGTTTATAAAAATCATAGCAACTTATATGTTATTATCACCACTTGTTACAAATGCTTTTTGGAGTGGTGAAACTATTGGTAAATTCGTATCATTTCTCCTTTCATTTTTCTTTATATATCTTGTTAACAAGAAACGAGAACCTCAATAAGAGTTTCTCGTTTTCTTTTGCAGCTGATTCCAGCCAATCAATTGATATCCTAAATCATGGTAAAGTTTTTTAAATCTTGATGAAGTAACCAATGCATGATCTTCCATTCTTTGTAAATTCAAACTACTCATTTCCATAATTGACTGATCAACAAAACCAACATGGCATGGCATTTCAATAATATCTCCAATTAAATATTTATGAATATCATCATGAGTATTGAGAAAATAAGTCTGATTAATGGCATATTCATATGGATATTCATGATAATCTTTTTCCAGACGCATTGGTAATTGATATTTCTCAAACAGATGTTTTGCTAATGATGGATAATATTGATAAAAATCAAAACGATGATGGTAATTCAAATGATTAGGTTTTTGACCAGTCAGTTTTTCAAATAATGCAATCTGATTATCAAATTCTAATATCAATTCATTTTCATTAACCTGATTTTGAAACCACCAATCTGCTTTATGAAAATATCCATGTTCATCAAGTAAGGAAGGAATATTACTTGGACTTGATACTGGCTTTCCTAATGTTATATTGATATGAATCCCAACACATGTTATTTTATATTTTTTCATAATTTCAATAGCTTCTAAGGTTTTTGGAGTATTGATCATTAAACTTATAGAAGAAATTGAATGTTGAAGATAGGCATCTAAAATCCCATAATTAATCCCTGATGTTAATCCAAAATCATCAGCATTTAAGATTAATTTTTTAGTCATTCTTTTGAGCTTCCAATTCTTTTTCCTTAGCTACCAGTGTTTTATCATACATCTTATAGAAAGGTAAGAAAAGAATAACACCTAATGGAATTGCTAAAGCCTGCCATAGAGCAACCATCCAATTTCCTTGAACCAGACCATAAAGAACAACTGGAACTTGCATAGACACTTGTGCACCAGAGAGTGGTGTGACAATACCACTTACAAAACCAAGATAGAAAAATAAATTTGTCACAATTGGAACTAATAAAACGGTTGGAATAAACATATATGGATTCAAAACATTTGGTACACCAAAGACAATTGGTTCACCAATATTGAAAATAGCCGCTGGAGTCGCAATTTTACCAATTTGTTTTAATTGTTTAGACTTACAGAAGAATAACATGATAATACAGCAACAGACTGTTGATTGACCAACAACTGTCATTAAACTCATCCCAATCGGATTGGTTGTTTCACCAGCCATTCTCGCCATATCAATACCTAAGAAAATTGGCATCATTACCCCCATAACAACATTGAAGCCATGAATACCAAACCACCATAATAATTGGATGAGAACTGTTGCAATTAAATATCCCCAAATAGAACCACCTAAGGCTGTTAGAGGTGTTTGTAAATAATGATAAATCAATTCATGAATATTTCCAAATGATGTTAAACTCAATTCATAAGCAAGAATGCCACAAACACCAGCACAAATAAAACCAGGAATTAATGATGCAAATGATTGTTCAACATATGGTGGAACACCTTCGGGCATATGGATCGTCCAACCTTTTTTCTCAAATAAACAATAAACCTTAGCTACAATAATTGCAATCAACATTGCCACAAATAATCCTTTACAACCTAACCATCCAAAACTATAAGCTAAATCTCCTTCGGCGAATAAGGCTCCAGCTGTATCTGTTACATAAGGTGTTAAAACCAAGAAGCAAATTAAAGAGACAATCCCCGTTGACAAAGCATCACATTTCTCATTCTGCGCATAACTATAGGCAACTGCAAATGCTGCATATAAAGCAAACAATCCCATTGTCACATTATAAGGAATTAAAATATAATTTCCTATTCCTGAACTTGCTAACCAATTAGTCCAACCAGTGATTGGAAAATTCGCAATTAAATAAAACATTGAACTTAAAATTGTAACTGGCAGAATTCTCATAAATCCTTTCGATATTCCCTGTAATGATTTGTTACGTGATACCCATGATGAAATAGGCATTAAAAAATTTTCTAACACATTTGTTAAAGCTTCCATATTACTCCCTCTTTCTTTAAATTTTCCTTCTTTATATTTAATTTTGGAATCCATTCCAAATTAAGCCAAATGAATAACCAACATCTGTTGGTATTAACGAAAACATTCTTCAATGAATGCATAAACTTTATTGAGATTTTCTAGAGTACTAAATAATGGATCTCCATGATTTGCCCCTTCTATAATTTCATAACGAATCTTCTCTTCACCACAAATGATTTTTGCTTTCTTCACAAAATCCTGTGATTGTTGATATGGAACAATCATATCTTCTCTGCCATGTTGAATGAACATAGGACAAATATCCGTATGTAAATATGTCTCTGGATTAGCCTTTTCAACCAACTCATACGATTCAGTTATAGGTGCTCCGATAAATAATGATTCAGGTGACTGAGAATCATCATGATCAGGGTATACCTTTAATAAACCAGATGATTTTAACTGATTATCCATATTACTAAAATGAACAGGTGGAAACCATGCAACCAATCCTTGAATCTTGGTATTGGTATTTGATGAATACTCATCATCAAATTCATCATAACAATCAATAAGTCCTGACATCAATGCAAAATACCCACCTGCACTGCCACCCCAGACAACAATTTTCTCTTTATCTAAGTTATATTCATCTGCATGATCCTTAATAAACCGAATAGCTTGTTTGATATCTTTGACTGGTTCAGGAAACTGTGCTTCTTGACTCAATCTATAATTGACTCCAACAACCGCATATCCTTTGTCAAGCCCATGTAACATATCTAGTATCATTTCTTCATCACGTTTATCACACTTTTTAAAAGCTCCACCATGAATAGAGACAATCACGGGAAACGGACCTTCTCCCTCTGGTAAAAAGATATCCATTACGCACGTCTTAGACACAGGACTGTATTGAACATCAAAACTCCCATGATAATTATGAATATCTACCTGTTTTCTTTCTCTCATCTTCTCACCTCACAACATCAGTATAATATACTATTTTCCGTTTTGCAAGTTATTTTTGGAATATATTCCATTTTGATTCAAAAAAAGAAATCTAATTATCGAAACTGCAATCTTTATATGCAAAAAGCAGTATTTAAATATGCTATAGTGATGTTATGGAATAATTATAACGGTAGGTGGTTATGCTTTGGTCAATAGACCAGAGATTGGAAACTCTATTGATGTAGATATCTCATTAGAGAAATTTGAAACAACGGAGGTGGTTAGCATGAGCGATTATGAAATACTATCCTAAGTGATAGCTATCATTGCAATCATTGTCAAGCTACTCCTTGAAATTATAAAAGGAAACAAAAAATAACTACCCGATCTCAAAAAGATTCCTACTCGATAATGGATATTTAAAAGAATAGAATATCTAAAACTATTGTATTTATCAATAGGATTAAATCTTCTTTTTTAATGCATACCCTAAAGCAAGAAAGAATTCTCAGGAAGTGTAGTAGTTATTTTCACTTCTTATTAACTGTATCTGTTATCGTCTCAATAGCTTTATTGACAAAAGATATTTTTCTTTCACTCAATACTTTTCCATTCTCCAAAATAGATACATAAGCTACACCTAATTGATCATTTTCTTTTGCTTTTGGGTTCCCCATAAGAGTTGTCCATTTTACAGTTATATTTGATTCAGTTATTTTCTTATCATATTCTAATTCATATTGCATTGGCTCGAAAAATTGAGAATTAGATTTCGCATTAACTAAAATTTTATAGTCTTTATTTTGGTATACTTCAATACTATAATTCACTATATCTTCTTCTGATTTGACATATTCTTTATTCGGAGATACTGTTTCTTCATATATGAGTGCCAGATCTTGACGCATTGACAAATCTTTTTCACCATCTTTTGATGAACAACCTGTGAGCACAAGCAAAAACATGAAACATACAGAAAGTATTATATTCTTTTTCAATTTAGCACCTCACTTTCAATTTATTACTTTATTCACTCTATAAATCAGAATTTATCTAATAAATTAAAATACTTATTTTTTGTTAACTTTCTAAATTCCTTATCAAAGTTTGATAATATGTATTGATTCTTATTAAACTGATCATATTCTCATATAGCTTTTTTTGCCGTAATAAGATATAACGACTTCATCGTATTTGGAATAAGCCTTATACTAATATCTTCAAATCCTGCCATATTTAAATATTCGCTTACTCTTTTTTTATCTGTAAAAGAGCCACCATCTAATACTTGCATTAACACTCCAAGGATATAATGACTCATCCAGTCTTCAAGCAATGGATCACCAATTATAAGTCTGCCACCTTTTTTAAGAACTCGATATATTTCATTAATTCCTTTGTTTTTTTCTTTCCAATGATGTAACGATAATACAGCAATAACCAAGTCAAATGATTCTGAAACTAATGGCAATTGCTCAACACTTCCTTTCATAAATGTTATATTGGCAGATGAAACCAATTGAGAAATAGAAGTATCAATTGCAGTGATAGTACTAAGTGGAAATTTCGCAGAAACCGCTTGTGTAAATGCTCCATTCCCACAACCGACATCTAAAATAGTTTGTGGAATTGTCTGTGAACAACTCATTTCATTTAAAACTGCATAATGTATTGTTCTCAATATATTCACCCCAATCTTATATTTTGTATCTCTAAATATTCCAATAAATGGTACAAATTCAATTATGATGACCTCACTTCTAAAAATATCATTCAAGCAAACTTCATAAGTTCTTCAATCATATTTAATATCTTTAGCCAATACAACACCTTTTCCAGTCAATATCATTTGTTTTCTATCATAATATTCATCTATAATTTCTTTCTATGAAAATGTAATTACCAACGTTCCATATTTTTTTGAAACTTTTTATTATATATTTGTTTAAGTTCATCAGCAGTAATGTCATAGCACAACATTATATCATTATAATACATAAGAACATCAGCCAATTCCTCAACAAGTTCTTTTCTTAAATTAACATCAGATGAAGCCTGTATTGCTCCATTTTTCTTAATGATATCAATGACTTCACCTATTTCACCAATCATCCAAAGCATCTTATTTTTGCCTGTCTCAGGACAAATAGGCTCCCATTGATCCTTATACTTATCTTGAAGTCTTCTTTGCATTTCATTAATACTAAAATCAACCATGTTATTCACCTACTCAAATTCTAAATTTTATAACTCATCAACCTTGAAGATATAATTCAAACAATATTCTCTCCTAAAATTATTTTAGGCATTGTGGTTAAACACCTATTCCATCGTTTGTAAAATTTCTCTATACCAAGTTTTCCAACTCTTGCATGAACTTCTTCATTTTCCATTGCCCAATATAATACATATGTAACTTTCCCTATATTTCTTGTCAGACGAATAGGTAATTCCCCCTCTTTAACTGCATTAAAGTCTTTTTGTCGATGAGTACGCTTTATATAATGAACATCAATCACACCATCTTGTTTCAGATAAAATTCTGCCACTTCCTTCATGAGTTCTTCAATTTCATCTAACTTATTTAATTTTGCTTCATATATACATATTTCATTAAACATAAAACCTCTCCTCAAATTTTCATTTTAACATTTCTATAAGCTAAACTTTTACCTTTCGAGAACGTAATTCAAAATCTAGTTTTCCTTGTTCTACCCCATTGATAATAAGGGTAAGAGAATGGATACCTGGATAATGCTTCCTTGTACTTATATCCGCAAAAGAGTGCTTTTTTGTATACTGCTTTCTTTCACTATTTTTCAATGTCATTTCAGATATTTTAAATATCTTTCTATTTCTTTTACCATTAAATTTTACATAATCAATCCCATATTCCAGCCTTGCCTTTGTCTCTTCCTTAGTAGAAATAACAAAAGAGAATGAAATATTCTCACCAATAAAAATAGCATTCTTACTCAAAGCAAAACTCTCAACAGTAATCATAGTGTTTTGATACCCAAATATGGCAAGCACATCACGATGACCATTTTTAAGAAGTGTTCTACATCCATGTTTGACTATCCAATCTGTTTCTTTAGATTTTCCATACCAATTCCTTGCAATTTTTGTAACTAACTCTGGATGTGTCTTGGAAATGTCATTTAAGTTATTAGCTACACTTTTACGAACATGAATTGAAATATCATTTTTCAACTGTTCTAAAATGGGAAGGATGGGAGTAGGGTCTTTTTTGAAACTAATGAGTGCCTGTCCCCAAGGGAGCGCAGGACGGCATCCTTCACAAGAAAGCCTTCTCACATACTCATTATCACTCTTAGACCACTCAATCATCTGTTTCATCATCCGTTTTTCATCCTTAATAATAAATGCCCTTACAGCAAGTTCTGAGGATGCATACTGTGTATATCTTGCCAATGCTCCCATTGACATATCCCAATCTGCTTCATGTTGTCCATAAATTTCAACAAAAATAGGAAAGAAACCAGCAAAGCCATCTAACCAATTGCCATAATTCATCACTATCTTGTCAATAATGCTTATAGCTTCACTGTACTTTGCTGGAAGATATTGACCTAAGTTATCACTTATTTTTATTATTCTATCTTTTAATTCTAAACCATCCCACGTATCATCCATAGTTGATTTTAAAAACTCATCTACTTGAAACGCCTCATAAACTGATTGAATATCCATAGCTACTTTATATAATGATTCATAATTATATCTATTCTTTATTGATTCTGTCATATTGATATTCCCTTTCAAATTCTAATTTTCCAGTTTAACAAACTGATACTCAGCCATCAATTCCAACAGAGAAAAAACTATTCATTAAACCGGAAAATTCAACCTCAATTATATGTTCCTCATCCAGTTCGTGATTGTAATAAGTTAAAATACCTCCAATATTATCAATTCTCATATCTGGAAGATGAAGTTTTTCCATAATCGTATCCATGGTTTCATCAGGGTAACATGCTTTAAAGCACTCGGATTCCATACAAAACTTAGCCAAGGCAGGTACCTTTGTAGGATAGCTTGCTATTAGCTTTTCAGCAAATGCTACTTTTTCATCTGAAAAATACTTTTCTGAAATCTCTATTTTCAATCCATCAACTTCTGCGATATATTCACCGCTACCATACGGGCTTGCATTAAACCTGAAACTACTTTTATCCATAATCAAACTCCTTTTTAAATTCTAATTTTATGACTCTTTACACCAATCCTATAAACTAGGGTTTTTGCTTATGAATGTATCTTGTTCTTAATACGCAAACAAGCTTCTGTGTGCATAATCCAATGTCTTGAAAACGGCATTTGAATGAGTCCACGAATATCTTTATTACACCAATAATCAATCAGCCAAATGGCTTGTTCAGTGTCTTTGACTACATTCAACGATTCTAAATATCCTTTTCTTTCTTCTGGTATTTTTCTTTTCAGTTCATCATAAGATAACTGTTCAAGCATTTTTTCAGTGCTTTCCCGTACTTCAAAAATATATGAATATAATTCTTCCAGATTAAGCTGTTTTGAAAAGTCTGCAATCTGCTGTTTAATAAGTTCATTTCCTGTTGTAATGATGGGTGAATTGATACGCTCTTGATAATTGCCAGCAAAAAATACTTGTTCATCTTCATCTATCACTGTATGCATAACTATATCTTCAATGCGAAAAATATGCCAAATAGAATAAGCGATTGTCTTACTATGATAACCATCAGCGTTTATGAAGGGAATTGCATTAAAATCTTCTCTGCATAACTCCTCTTTGAAAGATACTAAAGTTTGCATTAACTGACTCCGTAAACTAAGTAAAGTATCAATACCCATCTTATAAGTATCTTTCTTTTTTATTTGAGCCTGCATTATTTTATTAAGTTCAGACCATTCCTTATTCATATTCAATCCCCCCTGAGTCCATTATGACATAACTTTTACTTTTCGCTTTTTATCTGGATAAAAGTCTAGAAACAACTTGATGTAATCTGGTAATCTTGCAAGGTCAGGAGAAAAGAACCAAAATGCAAAACCATCGCAAAATTCATACTGTCGATTGTGAATCGTATAGCTTTTTCTATGATTGCATGTCCCATCCTCTTTCATATTATGGCAATGCTTACAAGCTCCATAATCATCAGTGAATGCATGCTGAATATAGTCTGGTGCTTGTTCAATTACCTGCTTATGTTTATCTACATTGCTGAAATACATACGGAGAATCAGATCACTATCACGTAAATAAATTCGAGCATATGATTTCTTGCTTTTCACGCCTGCTTTCGTGTAAATAATCATTTTCCTTCCCCAACAATATCCCTCTCCTATTGTTTGGTTACAAGTATAACCCAACTTTAACATTTCAGAATCAAAAGCCACTATAAACCGCTTGTCATTAGCATTAACAAAATCGTATTCTTCGCTTCTTAATAAATCTTTCATCAAATTTATTCCTCCTATAAATATTCTAATGCAAAATCTAATTTTATTACTTTTTACATCAATGCTTTGAATTGGGTATTTATATAATAGATACTATGTAAATAATGCATACAGATAAAAGAGAAATCACATTTCCTAACATAATTCCCTTTATGTCTCCTTTGACATGGAATAAATAATTTTCGTATTCTTTATCCATATCTGCAGTTCCAGCAATTCTTAATTTTTTACTATAACAGAACACGCCAAAATCAAACACAATGACATCAAAGAGATTAACAACAATGAATAATATAAACACATGTAAAACTTGCATTGAAAAGATTTTAGTTCCTGAAAAATAGGCGATTGCTGCCAAAGACTCAACTCTCTTTCTGATTTCTAGAGAATAGGACATAATATATTTCACTGGTTTTTTTTATCGTGTTGGCAATACAAGCAATCATACATTCTATCACTAAAATCATAGTCATTGTCCTTTACAAATTCTAAACAACTGTTTGTTACATACACCTATTTTATAAGTCTTTTCTGTATTCCAAGTTTATCATTTCGCCATGAAGTATACAATTCTTCATTTTCTGCCCATAATTCATTCAATTCAGAATGATGAGAAAGAACACTATCAATAGCTTGTATAGCCTTTTGTTTGAGTGGAGTCAAATCAAATTCATTTAATGTCTCTATCCATTCACTATAACTATCATCACATCTATACGATGTCCCATTTATGACACTATCTATAACCGCAGCTGATACTAATGCATAATGTCCTTTATCATAATCGACATAATCTGTCTTTATGACCTCGTTAAAATATTTTTCCATATCAATCACAATATTTGCTGACTCTTTTAAATCATCTAAAGCATCATAAGCCGTATCATCATCAAACACACCATAATCCCATGCACCCATATATTGACCTCCTCTGCAAAATGTAACATTTCTTCTATAAACTCTCATTTTATTTTCTCATAGACCATGCCTATAAGATACGTTTTGCAAATATATCTGCATTGACATACCAGTCACCATCATCTTTTATAGTGATGTTCTGCCAATGAAATTGATTATCCTCAATCCTTGTAAAAATCCATTTTCTTGTTTCATCATCAATGTATGTAAGAACTATCATGTCATCTTGTTTTCTTGCTTCAAGACGTATAATTTTTCCAGTATAACCGTAAGCAACATCCCATGCATACGTATCAGGATTGTAGATCCGAAGTGATGTTCCATATTCATAATCAGGTAAGATAATGACATCCTGAATTGCCATGCCTTCAAGAACCCATGAAAAATGCCATTCACCTTTTATGACACGAGAATGATGACTTTCAACATAATCAATTTGCCAACTCCCAATAAGTTTTCCAAAATAATTAAACTCTTCAGGTATAACTCTATTTTTTTCTTGACTGACAAGTGCACTAAAAAAATCTTTCATATATTTATCTCTCCTTTACTAAAAATTTTTTGACATAATTAAATTTCATTGAACTCATTCAAAAAATTTTCCCTTATAAAAATTTTCATTATCAAGTTTCTTAGCTGTCATTCTAAACATAACACAACCATCTGGACAAACAATATCTTTGCTATAATGACTATCTCCACCAATATTTTTTAAATCACCACCACTTCTGACTGCTTCCATAATTGGAAACATCACTGTCATGACTTTAGAACAAATGCCTTGTCCATCCTGATTAACTGGACAGCCATATGTACATGTATATTTATCACCTATCTCTTCACCATTACGACAATATCGCTCTGTATGGTCACTACGAAGGAACCCAATGACCTCAATCTCCCATTCATATTCCTCATCATACCATTTTTTCATAACAATCCTCCAAGTTTAAATTTTTATAACTTTCAAATATAAATACATTATATCATTACTATATTATATAAGCACTCCTTTTTGAGAGTAAAAAAATAATCACTATCTTGTTATAGAATAGTGATTATTATAGAGTCTTTATATCTTCTTTAACCCAATTGAATATAGCTTGCATTTCTAAAGGTGTTATATGATCTAAATGAATTCCACAAATACAACTGACAACACAATGATATTTCATGACTGCAGCTTTCACATACATTGTTGCAACAATATCATCCTTATGTCCAAGCTGATTCCATGTATTAAAAGTCACATGTGTTTCATTCTCTTTTATATAAGGTTCTCCAGTGACAACACTGCCTATATGGCCATTTTCATTGTAGATATGAATAACTAAATCTTTGCCCATCCATTCAATTGTGCGTTTCATACATATCCCTCTCATCTTTCCTTTTCCTTTCTTTAAAAATTATGATAAAATATTCCAATAAAGAATAGGTGACTACAATGACAATTGAACAATTACAATACTTTTATGCAGTGAGTGTTCATAAAACTTTCTCATTAGCTGCTTTAGAAATGAATATCACTCAATCTGCTTTGTCAAAACAAATTGCTAAGTTAGAACAAGAATTGGGAATTTTCCTTTTTGATCGCAGCCATCGCCAAATCACTCTTACACATGATGGACAACAGTTATTAAAAGATGCAAAACTGATTCTCAAAGATTATGAAAAAATGTTAGATCATTTACAAACAATCAAAGAAGAAAATCATAATACTATTAAAATTGCCATGCTGCCAATCTTTTCACATTACGATTTGGCACATAAATTAAATGATTTCTCTAAAAATCATCCTCATATTCATTTGATTATAGATGAAGTTGAAGAACGAGATTTACATCATAAATTAGATTATCACGATTATGATATTTATATTTTAAGAGGTGATTATGAAGAACTCCATGCTTTTCAGCAAATTTTACTCTATGAAGACAGTTTAGTCGCAGCCATTTCTAAACAACATCCATTTTCCCATCTTCAGCAATTATCTATAAACCAATTAAAGGATGAAAAACTGCTTCTCCCCCCTCAATACACAACTATTTGTAATCTTGCTATCAAGGCATGTCAGCAAGCTGGATTCAATCCCATTATTCATAGACATGGTCGAATTGAAACAATTCTAAGTGCAGCTAGTGAAAATAATGGGATTGCATTGCTCATGAAAAAATCATTACATATTTTCCATCTTAATCAAGTTCACATTCTCCCTTTTATTGAAAATATTCATGGTGATATTAAACTTTATTATTCTTTCAATTCAAAGCACAAAGAAGCCATTCAAGAGTTTGTTCACACTTTACAACCAATAAAGTATCAAGAAAGCAGCCACTAGACTGCTTTTTATTGCCAGCGTTTAAAGCAGGGAACTTCAATATCGAATTGAGAAAGCATCTTCCCAATCATATGTCTTTCCATATCTTCAATGGTTTGAGGCAAGTTATAATATGTTAGCATGGGTGGCATAATCATCACATGATGTAATTGAGATAAACTCAACAAATTAGCCAAATGAATTGATGATAGAGGAGATTCCCTTGTCACTAAAATAAGTTTTCTTTGTTCTTTAATCATGACATCACACGCTCGCAATAATAGGTTATCCGAATAGCCCTGTGCAATACCTGCAACAGTCTTCATGGAGCATGGAACAACAATCATACCATCTGTATGAAAGGTTCCACTTGCAATACTTGCTCCAATATTATCATTATCATAAACGCAATCAGCTAATGATTTCACATCTTCAATTCTCATACCAGTTTCTTGTAGAATGGTCATTTCGGCCCCTCTACTCAACACTAAGTGTGTTTCAACATCTTGAGTTACCTGTAACATTTTCAATAAATGAATAGCCAGTGGCATCCCACTTGCCCCACTTATTCCAATCACTATTCTTTTCATATTACACCAATGCCATAATATAAGTCACCCAAATATAACTCAATGGCATAACAATAATCATAGCAGGAATCATATCAGCAATAGGAAAATTTTTCAGTTTCACCATTCTAAAACCAGTTGCTAACATCAGAAACCCTCCACAAGCTTTAAAATCAGCAATCATATCAGGCGATGTCACTGGAAATATCAATCCTGCACATAAGAATAAAACAAAGAAAATTAAGAATTGTGGAATAGAAATAATAGAAACAACATACCCCAAGTTGCATGCAAAAATTGCAGCTGTAAAAAAATCTAAGATGGATTTAGAAATCAAGATCGAATTGTCGCCAGTCATTCCGGCGGTTAGAGATCCATATATTCCTGTCCCACTCGCACAAAATAAAACAATAATCGTCACCAATTGGGTTAAGAATTCTTCTTCATTCATATCTGAATTATTTTGAAAGACTTTCGCAATTGGTTTTTGCATAAAAGTTGCACCCTTTTGAATCCAATCACCTAAATGTAATAATAATCCAATTGCTGTTCCGATAATAATTGCAAAAATAACAGCGGGCATATTTTTCATGAGTCCAATCGTGCTGATCCCCATGCCCATTGAACACACACCAAAAATAAGATTTATTTCTGTTTTAAATTTTGGACTTAATTTATGTCCCACTAATGCACCTGCAATTCCTCCAAAAAGAACTGAGCAGGCATTAATAATCACTCCTATAGGCATTTTTTATTCCTCCCTTATTTCAACATATCTGGTAACCAGCATTTTGGATCAACATCCATAAACTTTGCTCTTTCAAAACGCGCTTTTTGATCAAATGGAACAGTACAATCAAATATAGCTTTACAAGCAACGCCACGGGCTCTGATATGAGCAGAATATTCTGGCTGATTAGATGGATCTAATGGATGACATTGTACACCTGGAATTGTAATCAGATCAAGATCAGCTTGGAAACGTGTCGTCATTGCCCACATCACATCTTTCATATCAAATGGATCCACATCTTCATCAACTAAGAAAACATGTTTTAATTCTGCAAAAGCACTAAATGCTAATAATGCGGCTTGTCTTTGACGTCCTTCATCAGAAGGAACTGATTTTTTAAACTGCATGACTGCAATATATTTCCCACCACCACTAGAAGCACAATAAACATTTTGCAGTTTTCCTGGCATGGCTTTATCTACCATCGTTAAAATACTCGCTTCGGTTGGAATTCCTGCCATAGAAACATGTTCTTCACTTGGTCCAATACATGTTTGCATGATTGGATTTTTTCTGGTTGTCACAGCTTTGACTTTAATAATAGGTAATTCTGGATTTGCCGGTCCACAATAACCAGGAAATTCTGGCATAGCTTTTCCCGTATTGGAATGAATATCCTCACGAATACGTTTTCCAGGTAAGATTTCTCCTTCAATCACATACTCAGCATTCGCAATTGCTCTTTCGTTAATCGTTAAACATTCAACAAGTTCAACTGGTTCATTTCTTATTGCACCTGCCACTTGTAATTCATCATAACCCAAAGGAGTTGTAGGCGCTTCAAAACATGATGCTATTTCAATAGCTGGATCAACACCAATGCTAATGGAAATCGGTAATGCCTCACCTTTGGCTTCTGCTAATTCTCTAAAATATCCAATATGACGGGCACCAGGTTGTAAAAAAATTGAAATTTCATCTTTGGATTGAAAACACATACGATGTATTGTCACATCTGATTCTCCTGTTTCAGGAGAAGATGCATAACACATTCCTAGAGTGATATAAGGCCCTGCATCTTCTAACGTATTTGTCGGTGCTGGCACTAATTTCCTAATATCAAAATCAGGGTCATCTGCAAAATATTTCACTTCCTGACACTTGGCTTGTTCATGAGGTATAACAACTGGTTTGATAGGATTATTCACTGAATCCTTTAATAAAAATCCTAACTTCTGCGGTTCACAATCCAATAAATATCCTACTCTTCTTCGACTCGCAAGCAATCCGATTGCGACTCTAGCACCAGGATGACCTTTCACATGATTGAAAATCATAGCCGGTCCTTCTTGGGTAGGACGCATCACTGTTCCACCTGCTCCAACATGGCGATAAACTCCTGAAAGTTCTCCTAATGGATCGACTTCTACATCCGTTTCAACAAGTTGTCCATCAATAGATTGTAATAACTCTAGTGCTGAACGTAAATCTCTCACTTTTTTCTTTGACATATCTTTTCTCCTTCTCTATATGATTTTGAAGGTACAACTCGGTTTTCCCCTCTTTGACTCACCTATCTTAACACATGCAAAGATTGTCAAACAATTCTTCTTTCGCAAGTTCATATTCCAAAATGGAATAGAAAAAAGTATAATCTTTCAATTATACTTTCACTAATGACTATCATAATTCATAAATCTTTTTTCTAACTCTAGAACTTTTCTTCTCAGTGTATCACTATCACTTTTTCTATCAATATACAAAGAGTCTTCATTGAATTGTATATCTTGATCAAGTGTAACAAAAGTTACTTGTTGTAAATCAGTCTTTTTTTCCAAAATTTCCTGATATTCTTGATGCATATCTCTCTCATTATAATGTTGTGATAAAACAAAAACAAACTGACTGCACATACTCAAAGCATGTTCCAAATGGTAAGCAGTTTGTGTTTCATGGTCATAATGACAAATATGCCAGTGATTCAAAGATAATTCAGCTATCAAATCATTAACCACGAATAAATCTTGAAAAGAACTCATCAAATAAATGTTTGTTTCCTTCTCCTTAAATTGAAGTTGATGAATAGATGTATATTCCTTTAACAAGCATCTTAACAAATGACTTTCACAAATCAATTCATTATGCTTTGCAGAATACTTTTTAACCTTGGGATGACCTTTTAACGATATTTTATTCAAATCACCTACCACATCGTAATAACGATCTATAATATCAATTAAAGATATATCATCATTCAAAACACTTTTTGGCACTTGCGAATAAACAGGCCAACTTAAAAAATCTTGATCATAACGAAAAGATATATGAGCCTTTCCTTTTTCATCATTTCCAATATAACGGGCTATTTTCCCTTTATGTATACCACTTTTTATTTTAACAAAACCAAATTTTTGTGTCATATTTTACCTACATTTCTGTTCATTTATGATATCATTTTGATTTCTATTTCCAGCTGCAAACTGGTTGGCATTGATATCCAGAACAACCCGTCTAGGAGCAATTAAACTGTCTTCATGTTGACAGACCCAACGTTCATTTTCATCACGACCATCCATTGTTTCACCATCTTTAACAACATCACCATTCATAAATAAATAAGAAGCAAAATTATAAATATATTGAATCACAAAATTGTGGTCTAAATCATGAAAATGAATCTGTAAATCTGGGATTCCTAATGAAATAAGTCCCGTCGTATCTACCAACATATCTTCACTATCTTGAATATTAAAAAAACGAACATTCAAGCCTCCATCTAAGAAATGTAATTTGGGATTATTCCACTGACTTTGCACATACGCTTGAACTGGCATAAATTTTTGAGAGTGT
Source organism: Coprobacillus sp. (assembly GCF_984815275.1). Lineage (NCBI taxonomy): Bacteria > Bacillati > Bacillota > Erysipelotrichia > Erysipelotrichales > Coprobacillaceae > Coprobacillus > Coprobacillus sp. The sequence goes on along the minus strand of NZ_CFJNYH010000026.1, from coordinate 7,228 downwards.
GGCCAATAGAGAGCAATGCATTCTGGAAATACCTCTAACAAAATATCCACATATTTAGCAATCATCTGACAACGCTCTTCAATCTCTAGACCTCCAGCCATAAAATCACCAACCATCACTTCATAACTGCAACTTTGTAAAAGTGCCTTAGCATCATCACATGTCCAGCATTGATACATTGCCATTTCAGGAATAGTCGTTTGATCAAAGGGAATCGTATTTGTTATCATTACTTGAGATGGAACCTCTCCACCTTGATAAGTGACAACATGCTTGCATAATGCATAAGATGATAATTCTCCTGTTGCTACTTTATCAACTTCACCAAAAGCCTCTTCTAACTTTGTATATAATGTTTCATGAGGTATTTTGATATCTTCTTTAAATAATAATTTGATGAAATAAACATTTGCAAACTTCTCTGCAAATTCGTCCATATTGACTGATTGTCTTTCTTCGCTCATATATCCTCCCTAATGCAACCAACTGTATATAAAAGTTTAACATCATTTTCATAATAAGATATAAACTTTCTGTGTCACATGAATTCTAGAATTTCATTTAATGACGCCCATTTGACATTTTGAACTTCCTCATATTGCTGCAACTTGACTTGTTTCACCAGCCAAGACACTCCCACCTACTGTCATATCCCATAAATCAGATTATCTTTCTTTACCAGATTGTCTTTGTCGAATCAACAATTAATTCTTCTGATTAAAAATACATACATGAACAAACAAATGATACATATCTCATGGTATTTGTTTTCCTCTTAAGTGAGTCTTTCCTCATTTCTGCTGATGTTGATTGTATCAATCCCAATATTCCATAATATCTCCTTCTCATCATTTACATACAAATTTTAAATCAAATATAATTGAATCTGAAATCTCCTGAGGGATATGGTATTGCTGATGAGTAAGACAATTCATAATATCTTCCTTTAATTCTTGAGAAACATGTTTATAAGGATTTCGCTGATTGACTTTGGTTTGAATATAATGACATAACTTATCTTCTGGATACCAGTACATTTCTAGCAGGAATGGCAATCTTTCCCAAGAATCCTCTGCTAATAAAATTCGTAATAAATATCGTTTTTGATGTTGATGACTTACCTGCTGATAATACTTATAAACACATCTTGCTCCATAGTGAACTTTATATTTTATAATTGATTGATAAGCTGCTTTTGATAATGAAATCCTACTATCCAATAAGAAATGCCAATAGATATTTGAAGCTTTTTCTTTCATCAATTGACTCAATGCCTGAATAGTGACCTTAACAATCTTTTCATTGTCACTTTTTAAATAAGGTAATAGGATATCAACCTGTTCCTCACTCCCACATTCACCAACACCTAAAATGCCCACTGGACAATCAAGATGCTGAAGATAAAAATTTAAACAATCAAATTGTGTATGTTTCCTTAACAAAAAACGAATGTAGTCTCTTATTGAATAACTTTTATCTAGTAAAATTTCCTCAATCCCATTCCAAATATTCTGATTGAAGTGATAGTAACAAAGAATAGCTTCTTTTCTCACATAAAAAGAAGGATGATATAAATATGAATGTAATCTCACCATATCCATCTGCTCACTGTGTAATAAACTCCTTGTCAAAAGCAATAAGCAATAAGAGTCTTTTTCTTTTGTTAATAATTTTTCAATCACTTCATTTGATAACAAAGAATGTTCAGTAACAATTTCATAAAAAGCTTTTCGTGTCAATACATTTAAACGTAATAAGTTATAAATATCTAAATTATGAATAAGTTCATTGAAGCGATTGATATAATACTTTTCAACTTCATCAAAATGAATTTGTTGACGTCGCTTAGATTTTTTAACTTTTATAAGAACATAAGAAGTCTGAATCAATTCTTCCAATGAACACTCAGATAGTCTTTGCATTGTCAATACATAAGCTTGCTCTTGTACTTGTTGTACCCAATCATTCATCCTTATCATCATAAAAGGCAATGTCTGAGGATAAGCGTATAATAACTTTAAGCACTTTTCCCTAAAATAACCGCTTGGATGAAAACTTCCCATAATGAGTAAACTCTCATAATCGTCACTGTTTTGAAAATAAGTAGACATTGATTTGATATCAATAGTTTGCCAATCGATTGACCAAAGCAAAGAAGTATAACTTCGCCATTGTTCCCCTATTTTTAGGATTTGTGGAATTGCTAAGCGTGAAAGATACTGATAACCAATTTTTCCAAGACGGACAATAGCATCTTGATGCTTATGGTCTAAAACTTGATAAGCAGTTGCATAAAGAGATAACCAGTCTTGAGGTTCAGTCTCTAATTTTTCAAGTGACTCTCTGATATAATCAGGAAGTTTTCGTTTACGAAAGAACATTTTATTGAACCTCTTCATTTAAGTAATGAAGTAAGATTTCGACAAAGACTGAATAAATAGGAACACTATCTAATAATGATTTATTCTTAAGTGTTGCTACACTTGGAAGTAATACAAACAAGTCAGCCACTTCTTCTAATGAAGTTGATGGGTTCATGGTAATTAAAGCAATCTGACAACCATTATTTTCTTTAAGTTCAAAACTTTCTTTAACAATTTCACTTTTTGCTCCAGCTGACATAACGACCAATAAGTCTTGTTCATTAATCATTAAATCACAAGCTTTGACATGTGATGAACTTGGCAATACATCTGCATCAATACCATACATAGCCAAAGCATATTTTAATTGCAAACAACTGACTTCTGAATTAATTTCACCAACACATTTGATTTTCCTAGCAGACTTTATATTATTGGCTAATCTCGTTAAAATTTCATCATTTAATGTATAATGCAAGAGTTTAATTGTATCCATATAAATCTTTTCAACATTCATAATTTTTTCATTTTCATCTTCAATAACTCTTTCAGCATTACTTAAACTGTTTACATATTTCACACAATCATATCTAAACTCTGTATAACCACTATATCCCATTTTCTGACAAAACCTTAAAATGGTCGTTTTCGTAATTTTAATTTTCTCTGACATCTCTGTTAATGAATACATTTGGACTTTATTTAAGTCCATTAAAATCAGTTCACATGCTTTTAATTCATTCTTAGTTAAGGTATTTTTCTTTAAATTAATATTTGATAAAAAGTCCATAACATTCTCCTTTTCATTTCTTTTATTATACCTTATTTATGAATATATTCCAAAACTAATTTCAAAAAGAAAAAGATTGCAAAAAGAATAACATGTGCCCATGTTATTCCATATCTTTCAAAGATTCACCTAAATCTATTCTTTGAATTTGTTTGGTTAAAACAAAGTTAACAATATAATAAGTTGTCAATCCTACAATAAATACCATCCCATACAAATAATAAGGAATATAAGCTTCCATATAACCTGCAAATTGCATAAATGCAAACAATAACAATTGATTTAAACCTATAATACATAATGGTAATGAAATGAATAATGATATCACTACAATTGGAGTCGTTGCCTGTAGATAAATCTTCTTAATCTCTTTATTTTCATAACCCATGACTTTTAAAAATGACATATAAAGCGTATTACGGTCTAAAACAAGCTTGGTTAAAATATAAATGACAACAAAATATATAACCAATGAAACACTTGTCATAATAGGAATCAATTGAGCAAAGGTTGTTGTCATCTGTTCCCCAATCTTTGTCATATCATCTTTTGTTATTGTTGATAAAATATACTGTTCATTTATATTTAATTTTCGATTAGAAAGATAAGCATTAAAATAATTATGATCTTCACTTAAAAGCTCATTACATAACTCTTGTGACATGAAAGCAGCAAGAACGCCTTTATCTTCATTGATTCTATCAACAATCAAATCATAATTCTTTTCTGTATAAGGATTTGTAAAACGAACACTGTCACCCTCTTGAAGATTCAATTTATGACCTAAATCATAACTCATAATTATATGATTCTTTTGGCTTGGTAAATCAAGTTGATAATATTGACTTTTTTCACTTATTCCATAAAATGTCACATCTAGATCTAAATCTGCTTGATGATAATTGGTTTCTAAAGTTGTCACTGTTGCCTTTTCAGCATCCTTAATTTCTATTGGTGCCTTTAAAATATATTGATAATCAGCATGTATACTCCTTTCCACATTTTCAAGGTAATGATCAATTGAAGGTGTCATCATAAAACCAAAGATAAAGATAAAACTCGCAAAGAAAATACCAAAGAACAGCATCACATAAGTTCCTTTATTTTGAATGATAATACGTTTTTGAAAACGTTTTATAAATGATTTGTTTTTAAGATATATATATTTTCTCTTTTTATGTTGACGTAAATCTCTCCTTAATAATCGTAAAGGTGATATACGAAGTTTATAATTGAGCATTATATACAAAACGACCATCATAAAGACAAAAGGTATGACAGTTGTTGAAAGAAATGCTTCCAACATAAAATGTATAGTTAATGGTGGTAAACAATAACTATTATTGTACATATTTGAAAATACTGGTGGAAATAATGTATATCCAATAATATTCCCTATAAGGCTTGCTGTAAGTGAAATGAGCATTGGTAACATCATATAATGATGAACGATTTCTCTTTTGGTATAACCATTAGATAATAATGTTCCTATGACTGGTGCCTGTTCTTCAATAATTGTCTGACTAATCACTACAAAGATAAAAGCTAGAATGACAACCATAATATAAAGTAATGTTTGAATCATTGGAATATCACTGCCCATATCATTGGGTAAAAATGAAATACATTGATTCATTTCAGCTGTCAACATTTGTGAGATTTGATAACCATTTTTCTGACATATGTCTTTAATATCATTTAACTGATCATAATTCTGCTTTTCACTAAGTGATGTTGTATTGATATAGCTATATTGGTAATTGATATTTGATTCACTATAGTAGTCAAAACTTTTATCATCAACAATACCTATACCAAAATGGATAGGATCCATCATTAAATCATTACTTTTTTCAATTAATGCACTATAATCAGGGACAGAAATCAATCCCACAATTGTAACACTGTAGTGGTCAATCCGAATGGTTGTCCCCACTTCATAGTTATTCTTTAATGCAAATAATCTATCAAGTGCTATTTCTTGATCATTTTCTGGTAAACGCCCAGTATGAAGAGTGGCTTGATTGACATAGTCACGATTTTTAAATAAACGGAGCGTTGTGTCTTCCTTGATGTCTTGTTCACTATAGAAATTCTCATAGATTTGTAAAGACTTTTTTTGAATTTCATCAATTGTTTTCTGATTCATTTTATTTGTAACAATGAATTGTCCATCTTCAACATGACTTGATATCTGATTCTCTTTTAAAGCATCTTTGTAACCATAAGCAACTGTTAAGAATCCTGAAACAGCACTAATCATCACAACTAGAATAATCATAATTGATAAATATCTTGCAATATTTTGTTTAAACTCCTTTTTGAGAGTCTTATGGAGTGGATTTCTCATCATTATCACCTACCATTCAATATCTTTCACAGCCATAGGCTGAGGATTCATTTGGATATTGACAATTTGACCATCTTTTAAATACATAATACGGTGAGCCATTTTAGCAATAGCATCATTATGTGTCACAATTAAAATTGTTGTTCCATAATCTTGGTGTAACCGTTCTAGAAGTTCTAAGATATCTTTTGATGTGTAATAATCCAATGCCCCTGTTGGTTCATCACATAATAAAAGACTTGGATTTTTTGCTAAAGCACGTCCAATAGCTGTTCGTTGTTGCTGACCACCTGATAATTGATTAGGATATTTATTTTTATGTTCCTCTAGCCCTAACTTTAGTAAAAGATCATGAATATCAATTGGGGATGAACTTAAATAGGCTCCAGATTCAATATTTTCTTTAACAGTTAAATGAGGAACAAGATGATAAGACTGAAAAATAAACCCCAGTGTCTTTCGACGATACTGTCCTAATTCTTTTGAAGACATGACCCCTAAATCTTGTTGATCAACAAAAATACTTCCTTCATCAATATCCTCAATTCCACCAATTAAATTCAATAACGTTGATTTCCCTGAACCAGAAGGTCCCAGTAAAACACATATCTCACCTTTCTCAATGATACATTCAATCCCCTTTAAAACCATAATACGACCTTCACCCTGCCCATAAAACTTTTTAACACCTTTAACATTTAAATACATGAAAACTCCTCCTATCATATTTATTCCATAACATAACAGTGTTATGTTATGCTGAAAAAGAAAAGGAATTACTTTCTCAATAAAGCCTCTTCCATTAAAGAATTAAATCCATTTCTTAAAAAGGTAACAACAATTTCAATTTGTTGTAAAGCCTTTTCTTCACTATAATTATGAGATAATACATGTAAAAATGAATGAACTTGTAAATGTGATAACCAATGTAATGTACATTCATTAAATACAGGATTGGGAAAATCTAATAATTTTTCTAAAACAACCAGAATACGTGCTTCTATAAATTGGCGAATTTGTTCAAAATAATCTTCATATACTGTACCTTGAGAACAATTAATCAATAACTGTCCAATATCCTGATGAGCATAATAAGTTGATATCAGTTCTTTCCCAAAAGAAATATCCAATGTAATTGTATGGTCAAATTGCTTTTGATGCATTGCTTCCTCTTGTGAAGAATGTTCTTTTAATAATGTCATGATTTCATCTGCAAAATCATGGACTAAAGCATCAAACAAATCTGCCTTATCCTTGAAGAAAAAATATAATGCTCCTGTCGTCACTCCTGCATTTTTACAAATTTTCCGTAGTGATGATTTTTGATAACCAACTTCTAGAAACTCCTGTTTAGCAAAAAACAATAACCGCTCTCTTGTATCTTCTTTTTGCACTCTGTTCATCACCTCACATAACACTGTTATGTTACAATGTTTTCTCATTTTTGTCAAGTCAATAATTGCATATTAATATATAAATATCTCTAATTATGATCCAGTTTTCTTAACGACCTCATCCATATCTTCATAATCCATTGTCGTGGCATAAATTTAGCATAAAAATATTGACACTTGACATATATCGAACAAATAGATAGCTCTTTCCCCATTTTTGCATCTTCCATAGCCTTGATCACAACTTGTCTTGGTGTAACAATTCCAGGAAATTTTACCTTTTTGCCATGAATTTCTCTGATGAGCATATCTGTATCTACCCAACTTGGAC
>NZ_CFJNYH010000025.1:0-57084 GCF_984815275.1 Coprobacillus sp. | reverse complement strand
AAAAGAACTTACACAGTTTTCTTGACACTCCCATAAATGGTGCTTTTTTGTTGTCTTTTCATAGTTAGGATGGTATATATTTATTTTTATAAACTTAATAACTCTTTCTTTTTCTTCTCAAATTCTTCTTGTGATAATATACCTAGATTAATAAGTTCTTCAAGTTTTTTGATTTCATTTAAAGTGATATCAGTAATGTTTTGTGAATTATTATCATTATCTTCCTTTAAAACCGAATGGTTTTGCCTAACAATTTGTGTAAGTAAATCAATAATTTGCTTATTTTGTTCTTCAAGATTTAACATATGTTTTAAAAATAGATAATTTTGGTTATACATAGCAATAGAAGCGTATTGTGCTTCATAAGTGGCTTTTGAAAAATGCTTTTTTCTTGTGCTTATATTGATAGAGTATAATAAACTTTTTATCATATTTAATTCATTATCATCTAATGTTTCTAATCCAAAAAGATGAATAAATTCCTCAGTAGTTAAATCTTTATCAATCATATTTAAATCCTCACTTTCATTTATACTTATATTATATCGCATTAAATAAAAATAACAACAAATAAACATAAGGAGGTGTTTATATGGAAAATGAAATAGTATTAACTTTAGATAGAATTTCAGAAACATTAAAGAATTTAGACTTGTCAGTACGATCAATTACTAGACTTAGTGAAGAATTAATTGGATTAAATGAATCATTTAAAACTTTATCGAATACAACATCACAATTAGACTCTAATAATATATTTACGTTTTTTAAAGCTTTTGATAATGTGATAGCTCCAGTAAACAGTATTGCAAAATTAGATAGTACTTTGAGTGGACTTGGGGGATTAGGCGATAGATTAGGAGATACTAAAGATGATCTTTCTAAATTTTTTAAGGAAACAGAAATGGGGGCATCTATAGCTACATCTGCTACAGGACTATTTTCATCTGCGCTTACATTTTTAGCGTCTAATCCTGTGGTGGCTCTTATTGGAGGATTGGGACTTTTAACTGGAGCGGCTTTGGCATTGAATGATGCTTTTGGTAAACAAGATGAAAATTTACAGAAATTGACTGAAAAAAGTAAAGAATTAAGTGAAGAATCAATAAGTCTTAGAGATGCACAAAAACAATTAAATGAGAGTAGTAATGATTCAATGAATTCACAACTTGGAAAATATGAAGTTATCAAGTCATATGCTAGTGAGTTGATTGATTTAGGAAAAGGAAATGTTGAAGAAATTGCGAATGCACAGGGAAAAGTAGATGAATTAAATTCTTATTGTGGGGAAACTGTTGTACAAATTGAAAATGGGAAATTAGCTTGGATAGGAAATACGGAAGAAGTATTAAGAAATGTTGAAGCTATGCAGCTAAGAGCGATGATTACAGCGAATGAAGAAGCATATGGAGAAGCTTTGTTAAACAATGGGGCAATTATGTCAAATATGACAGAATCTCAGCAAAATTTAGCAGAGGTTCAACAATTATTTAATGAAAAAGTTCAAGAGTATATTGACAAAGGAATGAGTTATAGTGATGCGTATGCACAAGCATCTATATGGAATAGTGATTTGAAAACAACTATGGATGAATGTTCTGAAGCATATAGAAATTCAAGTTCTGCTATGGTAGAAAACCAATTTGCTCTGGATAAACAATCAGCTTTGGAAATACAATATATGTCATTATCAAAAGAATCTAAGATAGGCATTGATGAACTTGTAGGAGCATATGTTACCCTCACAGGAAAATATGATGAGCAATTAGGAAAAGGAAATGAAGTAACAGCAACTTGGGGAACTTTATCACAAAAGTTAAATGATTATAATGAAGTTATAGCTGGTCATGGTGATAAATTTAAACAGATGACTGACAAAGAAAAATCAAACGCTCAAGAATCAAGAGATGTTGTTATTAAGATGATGGCAGAAAAAGCTGTGAATTCGGCGCAGTCATATGATGAAATGGTTGTTAGTATGGGAAACGCTTATAATAAAATGACAGATAGCGAGCGTGCGTCTCTTAAAGATCAATATAATGCAATGGTTAGTAACTGTGATAGCGAGGGGGCTTTAATGCTTAGACAATATGCTGCTTTATCATTATATCTTGATAAACATAATATAGACATTAATAGCAAGAAAGGGAAGCAGTACATAAATAGTCTTAAATTAGCACAAGACCAAGGCTCAGCTGAAGGAAAGAAATATTTAGATTCAATTGATGATGAATTTAAAGATAAAGAAAGACACCCTGAACTAGATATAAGCAACAAGACTGCTATGAAGAGTATTGATGATATTCAAACGAGAATCAGTAATTTAAAAGGAACGACAGTATCTGTTAAATTTAAGTCAACTCCAAACGGCTTTGTAGTATCTGGAGATAAGTTTTCAGTTAAGCCTTATATGGCTGGTGGTTTCCCAGAAACTGGGCAATTATTCGTAGCTAGAGAAGCGGGACCGGAGTTAGTTGGTCGCATTAATGGGAAAACTGCTGTTGCAAATAACGATCAGATTGTTACCGGAATTAGTAGTGGGGTTTATAATGCTGTCAGAAGTGCAATGCAAGGTAATGGTGGTAATGGAAATATGAACATTCATGCGACATTTGTCATGGATGGAGAAGTTGTCGGAAAACAAGTGATTAAATATCATAATGGTGTTGTTAAACGTACTGGAACAACACCATTAATGATTTAGGAGGGTAATTATGGATATTTTAAAAATTAATGGTCAAGCTATTCAAAATCCTGTTGCATTGCAGTGGGAAGAGTCAGACTTGGATTCAAGTGAAGGAACAGGTCGTAATCAATTGGGTGATATGTTTAGAGATCGTATTACTATAAAAAGAAAGGTTTCTGTTTCATTTCCACCAATGAGAGATACACAAATGTCTTCATTATTAGAAGCAATTTCTCCAATGTTTTTTGAATTGGAATACCCAGATCCTAAACTTGGTAGACGTCACACGATGACTGTCTATGTGAGTGATAGAAGTGTTCCAGTGTATATGTTTGATAAAACAATGAATCAGTGGATATGGCAAGGCATGTCTATTGATTTTATTGAGAAGTAGGTGAGTTTATGATAACAACAACACAAGCATATAAAGATAAGATTTTAAGTGATCATCGAGAGATGAAAATGAAGGTAATATTTAATGGTCGTCAAGAAATTGACGGCCATTATTTAAAGAATGTTACGATTCATGAAGTGAGTAATGGATTGGATACATTAACAATTGGAGGAATATGTTCAAATAGTATTAAAATTGATATGTTTGATCCTGGAAATATTCCTTTTGAAGGAGGAAGTCTTGAAGCTTTTATTGGGATTCAACTCGCTTCTGATATTGAATGGGTTCCGATGGGTTCTTTTTTTATAAGTGAAATAACAAGAAATAATGATTATGAAGTGAGTCTTGAAGGATATGATGGTATTTCTTTATTAAATGATGAATATACGCCACGTATTGAGTATCCAGCAATGCTTGAAACTGTTGTTTTAGATATAACAAATCAATGTGGTTTAACTCTTAAACAACAGGTTTTCGAAGAAATTATGATAGAGAATCCAATGGATGTTACATGTAAAGAAATGCTTGGATATATGGCTTCTTTAATGGGAATGAATGCAAGAATGAATCGTTTTTCTGAGCTAGAATTTTATTGGTATGAAAGTGGACAATATGTTATTCCATTAGAATCACAATATCAATTGGGATTTAAAAAGACAAACTCAGCTTTGACTATTTCTTCATTGACAAGTGGTGATGAAGAGAATGTGATGAGTGTTGGAAGTGGCTATGGAATTACATTTGCTAATCCATATATGACGCAGGAAAGATTAGAATCTCTTTTTGAGAAAATCAATGGTTTTACATATACACCAGCCACATTAAAATGGCGTGGAGATCCTAGCCTTGAAGTCTGTGATATTCTTCATGTTCAGGAAAGTACCAAGGATATGTCACAAATTCTGATTATGGAGCATACGCTTTCTTTTGATGGTGGTATGAGCAGTACTATAGAAAGCAATGGTCAAAATGAGAAAGAAGTCGTCATGTCTAAAAGTCCTACGGAAATCAAATTAAAGAAATTTTATAATACTTTGATTGAATCTTATAAACAAACAACTGAAAAGATTTTAGGACATGATGGTGGATATTATGTTATTGATGTAGATGATAATGGTTATCCAAATGGATGGACAATTATGAATACACCGACTTTAAGAGATGATACGCATCTATGGAAAATGTCTATGGGTGGTTTTGGTTATAGTCAAGATGGTGGAAAGACTTTTGAAAACTTTGCTTTTGATTTAGATGGAAATTTTAGTGCTAATGCAATTAATACAGGTCAATTAAATGGTGATGAATTTGAACTGAATTTAGAAACAGGTACGATTTTAATTGGTGAAAGAGATTCAGATGGCCAAATTACACATCCTGTCTTTAGTTATGATAGAGAAAATGGTCTAACGATTGAAGCCATGAAAGAATTGAAAAAAGAAGTGAATACCATTAAAAACAATATATCAGTTTCTATCACTAGTAACTTTGTCAATCAGCAGACTTTTGATGAACAACCTCATCACTATTATCCAGATTATACAGTTCAGCCATTAAAACTGAACGCAATTGTTAAAGATACATTGCAAGATGTCATGAGTGAAGCAACAATTACATGGAAAAGAAAAGGACGTACTGATCAAGAATATGTTGATTTACTTGAACATGAAATTGCTGAAGGTTCACTCTTAACAATATCTCAAAATCTTGAAGAAAGTGTTGAATACAAAGCTTATGCATCCGTATTAACAGTTGATCAAGTTGAATTGCATGCAACTGCAAGTTTAACTATGAATTATAGTGTTTTAAAGGACACAAAAGTCAATGGGGAAATTTGTTCTATTGAGGCGTCAGCAACTTCGTTTGTTGAAGATCAAGATAATTATAGTCCTGGTAATATTACTTTAATTCCACATACATTGAATTGCCATTTTGATATTTGGAGTTATTCTACAGATTTAGGTTTAAGTTATATCAATATTGAATCTATTTTAACTTCAGAAGATGATACACATATTTTAAAGACAAATGTTGAAGGTATAACTTTCCATAATGAAACCAATGAACTGATGATTTCTAATGACTGTGTATGTTTTGATTATACAAATATAGTTGTTTTTAAATTAAAATGTGATGTTGAAGATGCTAATGATACTATTGCTTTAACAAAAGAAAGTGATATAGCAACACAAGTCAATCACATTGTGAGTGAAATGAATCAGTTAAGTGAACAATATCATTCGATTGTTCAAGATTTAGATGCTGTTAATGGAACGATTACAAGTAAAGTTGAAGATATGGAAACAAAATATAATGGAAATATTGAGGAAATCAATAAGAAATTAACAACAGTTATTCAGACATCTGAATCTATTGAAGAACAATATCAAACATTAAAAGAAATTATTGATGAAAATGATAGTGATCTTCAAACTATTACAACTTATATTAGGAAAACTGCCAAAGGTATTGAGGTTGGAGAATTAGAAGCCAATGTCAAAACATTAATGGCACCAAGTTATTTTGCTATACTTTTTAATGATGAAGAGGTTATGAAATTAGAACAGAATCTTTTAACAATTGAACGTATCAAAGCTTTATCTGTTTTTCAGTTAGGTGATGCGATATTCACAACAAAAGCGAATGGTTTTGATATAACATGGGGAGGTCAGTAATTATGGCTAGTATTACAATTGGAAGTACAAGTGGATCTCGTCCATATTGTACATTATCAGTCACACAATCATCTCAAAATATTGCTAATAACTCATCAACAGTTTCTTATTCACTTGTTTTACATCGACCAAGCGCTATTTCTTCTAGTGCAACAAAGAAGTGGTCATGTACAATTAATGGAACTGTTCATAGTGGGAGTGGTACCATTGGTGGTAGCGGGAATAAAACCTTATTAAGTGGAACCCAAACTATTTCCCATAATCAAGATGGAACAAAATCTCTTTCTTTTAGTGGAAGTTGTGGTTTAGAGATTACATGGGGAAGTACTTATATTGGAACAATTAGTGGTAGTGGTTCCATGTCATTGACAACAATTCCGCGTGCATCATCTGTTTCAATGAGTGCAAGTACTGCTTATCCAAATGGGAGTATTACAGTAAATATAACACGTGCGAGTTCAAGTTTTACACATACACTGACATATAGTTGTGGAGGAAGTAGTGGAACAATTGCAACAGGAGTGGCTACTTCATATGCTTGGACAATTCCAGCTGCCTTGATTCATAACAGTCCTAATGCGAATCAGGTATGTACAGTGACTTGTTATACATATAATGGAGGAACACATATTGGAACAAAGTCAACAACATTTACAGTTTATTGTTATAGTCCATCAAAATTGAGTTCAACCAGTGGAAGTACAATAGGTAGTCTTTTTTCTATGAACATATCAAGGAGTAGTGGATTGTTTACCCATTCTCTTTGGTACTCATTTGGTAGCAAGACATGGCAAGGTATTGGGAATGGTATTTCTACAAGTAGCAGTTTTACTCCACCAATGAGTTTGTGCAATGAAATTCCTAAAGCAGCCAGTGGCAGTATGACAATTATTTTAAGAACTTATTATGGAAATACGCAAATTGGAAGTGATCAATATTACTATTATACAATGAATGTTCCTAGTTCAGTTGTACCAACTTTGAGTCAAGTTACATGTTCAGAATATATGAGCGATGTTCATAATCTTATTGGTGCATATGTTCAAAATAAAAGTCGTTTATCATTAGCCATTATAGGAGCAACTGGTTCCTATGGGTCAGTTATTACAACCTATAAAATTAGTGTTGCTGGACAAACAATCAATGCTGTTAGTGGTACAACAGGTATTATGACAACAAGCGGCAACCAGACAATTACTGCAACAATTACAGATTCAAGAGGCAGAACAGCAACCAAATCTATATCAGTCAATGTTTTACCTTATATTCATCCAAAAATTAATGGTGTTGGAGTAGAAAGAAACACAGATACAAGTGCTCTTGTCACTGCTAATCTTTTATCAACAAGTTTAATTGTTAATGGTATTGAAAAGAATTTTTCTCGATACTTGATTGAATACAAATCAGTTGATGCATCATCATATACACAAATAGAAGCATCAGCAGAATCTTTAAGTTATGCTTTATCTAAAACAATAACAGGTTTAAACGAAGCCAAAAGTTATGATTTTAGAGTTTATGTAGGTGATGTTTTTGGGTATAACTCTGCTTATGAAATATTACATATTTCTACAGCATTTAAAAGTTTTGATTTTGATGTCAAGACTGGTCGCATTGGGATTCAAAAAGTACTTGAACATAAAGATAGTATTATTGAAGTTCCACATGGTTCTAAACTCTATGTTGGTGAGACACCTATAGATTTAGATAATATTTTAATATTTATAGAAGAATAAAAAAGAAAGGAGGTTTATATCTAAGCAATTATCTCGTTTAAAATAAATGGGTAAGGAAAGGTGGTCAGGTTAATGACTTGGAAAAGTCCTAATGGACAATTATTATATAGAATTGGAGATGTTATGATTTCTACAAATTCGGAAAATCCATCAACATTTTTTGGTGGTACTTGGCAATTATTATGTCCTGGTAGAACATTGGTTTGTGTAGATACTAATGATAGTGATTTTAATACAGTGAAAAAAACTGGTGGAAGTAAATATTTGCATAGTCATAATCACTCAATTGATTCCTCAGGAACTCATACCCATACTGCCTATTCCACAAGTGCAGGAAGTCATTTTCATGCAACAAGTTCTACAGGATATAGAGAAGGAGCAAATAATTGGAGAACATCAGGATACACAGGTACTATAACAAATTGGGGGTATGATATAGCAACTAAATATGCTGGAGAGCATTCGCATAGTGTTGTTATTAATAGTTGTGGAGGACATTCTCATGTTTTGAGTTTAACTGGGAGTGGAAATTCTCAAAATTTACAACCATTCATGGCAGTATATATATGGGTAAGAATTGCTTAGATAAACTTAGAATGACATTTCAAACAATAAATGGGAAACTGTTTTATAGAGTAGGTGATGTTATCATGACAACAAATAAAGAAAATCCTGCTAAGTGGTATGGTGGGACATGGGAAATATTTGCACCTGGAAGAACAGTTGTATGCATTGATACATCACAAAGTGAATTTAATTCTGTAAAGAAGGTTGGCGGAGAGAAATCGCATGTTTTGACAATCAATGAAATTCCTTCACATAGCCATATGCAAAATGCTCATTTACATACAGCATCATCTCAAAGTGCAGGATCACATGGGCATAGAATTAGACAGAGGAATAATGTTTTTGGACAGGGCAATAATGATGCAAACTATAGTTTAGGATATCATACAGATGCTCCAGATAAAAATCCAAGCTGGGTCTCTAGTTCTATTGAACATGCAGGAGAACATACACATACTATTAGTGTGAATGCTACAGTTGGAACGAATCAAACTACAGGGGGCAGTTTATCTCACAATAATTTACAACCTTTTATAACTGTTTATATGTGGATCAGAGTTACTTAGATAGAATTTAAATATGTCATATAAATTTAAATATGGAAATACGGAAATAGAAGTTCCTAAGAAAAGTGAAAGTCTTTGTTATCAATATGATTTAGGAAACAATGTCAATCTCAATAGTTTAACAATGGAGGGATATTATCATCAAGCTATAAATGCAAACGCGTCGACCGCATTAAATTATCCAATAGCAGAGGCAGGTTTATTAACGGTTATAAAAAGAGGTTATATTTATCAAACATATCATACATATTGCAATAGTGGATTTTGGTATCGTAGTCAGTATAATGGAAGTTGGTATCCATGGAAAAAAAGTGCTGATACAAATCTATTAACATGGAATAATATGTCTGGAAAGCCAACGAGTTATACTCCAACTAATCATAATCATGCTTATGCGACTTGGTTAGGAGCACAATATGCAAGTGGAGGAGACTGGTTGGGATTTTATAGTGCATATGGGGGAAGTAGACGTGGTTACTTACAACATACTGCGTCTTCATTCTATATTTTATCAGAAACAGGGAATATTATTCTTTCGCCAAAAACGGACGTATTGTGCAATGCGAATCTGATTTTAGGTAATGTCAATTTTATTAGTGGACGTACAACAAGTGGAGCAAGTGTTGGTATGCTAGTGCGTGGAGATGATAATAATGTATATGTTGGCTATTATAATAATGGTACAATTATTCGAGGATCTTTTTGTAAATTAGGAAGTGCTAGTGGTGCAACAATAACTTCTGATAGAAATTTAAAAAAGAATATAACCCCATTAAATGATTATGAATTGTTTTTTTCAAAACTAAAACCGGTTTCTTTTGTTTATGATATAACTCATCATAAACGAACGCATTTAGGATTTATTTCTCAAGATGTTGAAAAAGCATTAAAAGAATCTTCATTAAATAATGAAAAGTTTTCAGGTTTATGTATAGATAAAATATCGAATTGTCAAATCTATGATGAAGATTCTGATGAAAGAATCTTATTAAATAAGGGTATAAAAGAAATTTATTCTTTAAGATATGAAGAGTTTATAGCTTTAAATACTCATATGATTCAAAAACAACAAACTGAAATAGATTCTCTTAAAAAAGAGATTCAAGAATTAAAAGAAATGATTTTGTCCTTATGAAGACAATAAACTCATTATAACTTTAACAAAAGTATAATTGTTATAAGAAAATAATTTAAAAATCTGGAGGATATCAATGGATATTGTAGATATTTTAAAAAGACATGGATGTCACATGTCTCAAGAACAACTTATGCACTTTAAGAAAGAATTTCATAGACATTATAAAAGCAATGCTGAGGTTGAACATGTCTTTCAAATCAGAAGAAAACAAGAGAAAGATTTAGAAGATTACAAAATATTAGTCAAAGTGATGAGAGAAAAAAATAATAAACTCAATATAGATAATCAAAAAATTAAGAATGAATTGATCATATATTATGGCAAAGAAAAGACCAAACAAGCAGGAGTTGATATAAAGTATATTGATTTTATAACATATAAAATTTTATCACTAACAGATAATATCGATGATTTTGAGATTATATTAAATCATTTTCTTAATACTCATGATGAGTATAAAAACTCAATAAAATCAGTAGAAGTTGAAAATAAAAAAATCACTACTGAAAGGATATAAAGACTATGGAATATAAAGCAATTATTAAAAGTATGAAAGAATACATTATGGGATGTCCCTATCTTGACGAATTGATAACTACCTATGAGAATGATATCAAGAGTTGGTTTCTTGAAGAAGGACCTAATCATAAAGAAAATATTTCTCAACATTATGTTGATGGTAATACCGAGAGAATCTTAAGATTCTCTTTTTCAATTCTTTTGAGTAAAAGTCAGGATTTAAAGATAAGTATAGAAGAAAGTGGATTCTATGAGTTATTTCAATCATGGATTGAAGATAACAACAATCTTCGGATATTTCCAATATTGAGAGATGGAATTCTTCCTCTTTCAATAGAACTTTTAACAACGGGATATTTTATAGACCTTAAACAAGTTGAAGATATAATGAAATATCAAATTCAATTACAATTTAAATATGAAAAGGAGAATGAAAAATGGATAGTGTAAGAGTCAAAAGAAGCCAATTTGCTACATTTTTAAATACAACACCAAATGGAGATACAGCAACTTATGCACGTATGGGTAAAGGAATTACTTCTGCATCAGTCGCTTATAATCCAACCGTGAATGATGAATTATATATTAGTGAGGATGGAGCAAATAAATCATTAGATAGTTATGCTCCTTCTATGGCAAGTGAACAAATTGCTTTTGCTGGTGACCCTGTTTTTGATTATGTTGATAGTTTAAGACAAGCACGTGCTGTAGGAACTGATGCAAAAACAGATATGCTAATGGTATATATTTATGATAAAGAAGCAGATGGTTCATATTGTGCAGAAAAACAGGAAGTTATTGTTTCTATCAATGAATTTGGTGGCGAAGCAGGTGGTGCAGTGACTATTTCTTATGATGCAGGTTTCTGTGGTGAGCCAGTTAAAGGAACAGTGACAATTACTAATGGAAAAGTCATTTTTAAGGAAGCAACAAAGCCAGAAGTGAGTGAATAATAATTTATCAAGAAGGTACAAGTTACCTTCTTTTTGTTATATAAAAGGGGGATAGTATGGAGACAGTTAATACAATAAGAATAAAGAATAAAAATGAATATATTATTCAAGTGAATGAGCAGGGAGATACAATTTCTTTCAATTTAGAAGATCCAGAACTTATGTTAAAACTTGATAAAACTTATCAGGATATTAGACGTATTCAGCAAACTGCAAAAGCACAGGAATTAGTTATTCGTAAAAAACAGGATCAAAAAACAGAAGGAATGCTTTCCCAAAATGAAAAATCTTTAGCTAAGTTAGCAGTAAAGATGTTTCAGGATATGAGAAAAGTCATGGATAACTTTTTAGGAGAAAATGCATGTCAGAAGATTTTTGGTAATCGTAATTATATAACAATGTATGATGATCTTTTTGAACAGTTAGAACCACATTTTGCAAAAATGAAATTGAATGCAGAATTATTTAAAAAACAAATTCAACAAAAATATACTCAAGATCAAGATGACATTCTCCGATGAAATATCCAAAATATGCATTCATTCATGACAAACAATATCAGATCAATACAGATTATCATGTTGCTTTAGAATGCTTACAGATTATTGAAGATGAGTCTATTGGTGATAGTGAAAGAACTTATGCAATCATTTATAAACTCTTTGGAATGATTCCAGAAGACCAGGATATGCATGAATTTATACGTATTGCTGGTCATTATCTTGGTTGTGGAGAACAACAGGAAGTTCAAAAACAAAGAAAAAGAGATATGGATTTCCAACAGGATTGGAAATATATTGTTGCAAGCTTTATGAGTGATTATCATATTGATATACAAGAGAGTCATATGCATTGGTATCAATTTATTCACTTTATACAAGGATTTACAGAAGAGTCTATGATGTCTAGAATTCGTGAGTTACGAAATTATGATTTAAGTGATATTAAGGATCAAAAGGTCAAAAGAAAAGTCATGGAAGCACAAAAAGGTGTGGAATTATCTACAAAGTTATCTTCTGAAGATCAGAAGGCAGTAGATGAATTTGAATCACTTTTTATTTAGGAGGTGATTGCTTTGGCAAATGAAATTATGATAATAGATGTAGAAGTGAAAGAAAAAGAATCAAAAGTTAAATTTGAAAATTTATTAAAGATGGCTGATAAATGTGCAAAGAACATTCAAAAAGTTTTTACGACAATTGGTCCAACTATAAACAGTAGTATTTCCCATACAGTTTCAGGAATTTCTGCTGTTTTGATAGGTACAAAAAATGTGTTGGTTTCATTATCAAAATCAGTATTAGGTTACTTAGGGGCTAATCAGGATATAATAGGGCTTATAAATAATATTAAAAATGTGATTGGAGATATGAGTTCACCTATAGAAAATATTTTAAATAATGGAATTAAAAAGTGTGTTGATTCAGCCAATCAGTTGGTCAACTCTTTTGTGAATGCTGGAGTTGCACAAGGAGCTTGGGCGAGTGCTGGTCAGGTGATGAGCGAAACAATGACAAAAGCATTTGATCAAATCAACAGCTTAATTCAAGTGGTAGGACAAAGTTTTCTTAATATATGGAAAAATGGTACTGGAGAACAAACGTTCAATCTGATTCTAGGAATCCTAGCAGCTATAAGCGATATTGTCAATGTCCTCATTAGCGGTTTCCAAACTGCTTGGGAATCTGCTAGTGTTGGAGAAGCTATTATCCAGAATATTTGGAATCTATTTAATAATGTCTTAAGTATAATAACAACTCTTTTAAACTTTATTGGTCAACTTGTTTCCATGATTGATTGGACACCAATTCTAGCAGGTGTTGAGATCATTTCTCAAGCCTTGGCAGATATTACAAGCATTTTTGATGAAGGATTACAAGGAATTATAGAGTGTTTATTAAATGGTGATTTTAGTGGAGCAGGACAAGTTTTGTCAGATACTTTTCAAAATGTCATTAATTATATTATTGAATTTATTGGATCTATCGATTGGGTACAGCTTGGATTAGATGTTGCTCAGATGATAAGTGATGGGATTGGCGCAATTATAGAATTTATTATGGGAATTGATTGGTTGTCTGTACTCACATCTGTTGGCCAATTATGTATTGAAGGATTAATGGCAGGTCTGCAATTTTTAGGAACTGTTGTTTTAGATTTGTTTGGAAAGATGGTTGATACGGTTTTTGAGTTTTTAGGAATTAATGGGGCGTCGTCTAAGTTTTTTGAAATAGGTTTATCAATATTAACTGGAATAAAAGAAGGTCTAACTGGAGTAGCAGAATGGTTTGGTGAATTGTTTACAAATGCTTATAATAAGGTCAAGGAAGCATTTTCTTCTGTATCAACATTTTTTACTGGGATGTGGGAAAATATTAAAAGTACATTTGGTAATGTTGTTAGCTGGTTTAAAGAACGTTTTTCTGAAGCATGGACGGCTGTTAAGAATGTTTTTTCAAGTGGTGGAAAAATATTTGATGGTATTAAAGATGGTATCTTAAATGGTCTTAAAACTGTTATTAATGGAATTATTGGAGGTATTAATAAGGTCATTAAGGTTCCTTTTGATGGTATTAATTATGCATTGAGACAAATTAGAAACGTAGATATACTTGGTTTTCAACCCTTTAGTTGGATTGGAACAATTAGTGTTCCTCAAATTCCGAAATTAGCACATGGTGGTATTGTTAATCGTCCAACTTTGGCAATGATTGGAGAAGCAGGTAGAGAAGCTGTTTTACCTTTACAAAATAATACCCAGTGGATGAAAGAACTTGCTGATATGATCAGTTTGAATCGTCAAAACAATAATGAAGAATCAACAATTAATCTTTATATAGATGGAGAAAAATTATACCAGTGGTTTATCAAAAAGCAAAGAAAAGAAAGGATTGTTCTTAATGGCTAAACAAGTATTAATTATTGAAGGATGGGAAGTCCCACACCTTATTAAATATGCAGTGAGTTATAACAAAGTTTGGGCAGATGATACTGGGCAAGATATGAGTGGTGAAAAAAAAGGAACTTTAATAGGATTATTTCCAAAATTGAATGTAGAAGTAGGTTCATTTCAAGCAGATGAGATGGCACTTTTTCTTTCTCAAGCAAATAAAGCAAAATTAAAAATTGAATGGCATGATGCAGAAAATCAAGTTATGAGAAGCGGTGAATATTCGCTGGATGATGTTACAATTGATTTGAAGAATGTTGAAAGAATGGTTTATAATCCGTTTTCATTTCAATTGACACCTATCAAAAAGAGGTGACAATATGTTTAAACAAAAGATAGATGAATATGGAAAAATGATTTCTATTCAAATACAATATGATGATATTATGATAGAACGTCATAATGTTATTTCGTGCACAAAGACTTTCAAAGGCGATATGTTTAAGTCTATTATGCAATATATTGATATTGAATTAGAGGGATTTCATAATGTAAAAGATAAAGAAGTTGTGGTTTCTTTTGGAGTGAAGCTAGAAGAAGATGAGAAATTTGAATATATATCATGGGGAACTTTTATCGTTGATAATGAAAGTATAGAGAAAGTTATTGAAACTCATTCTACTCGTTTTACTGCTTATGATAACTTGTATAAATCTCATATTAAATATGATTTGAATTTAGTCTATCCTATGACAGTTAAAGAATTTTTGATAAAGATATGTGAGAAATTAAATTATCATCTTGTAACATATGATTTTATCAATGCTGATAAAATGATTTACGAGGAAAAATACATTGATGAATATGAAGTAACATATCGTGATATCTTAGATGAAATTGCAGGTGTTGCAGGTGGTGGTATTTTATTAAATGGAGATGACTTATCTATTGTTTATCCTAGGACAACTGATTATGTGTTGGATGAGCATAATTTAAAGAGTTTAAATATATGTGATCAATTTGGTCCTATAAATACATTAGTATTATCAGATGATTATCAAGATGATACTTTTTATAAGGAAGATATATTATCAGTTGCTGAAAATGGCAGGACGGAAGTTAGAATTTCTCAAAATCAAATGATGCAAAAGAATAGAGAAGAGTTTATTGATGATTTATTTAATCAAATCAACGGTCTTGAATTCTATCCTTTTGAATTAGAAAGTTTTGGTTTTTGTTATCTTCAACCTTATGATCTTATCGTTATCAAAGACCGATTAGGGCAAGAACACAAATGTCTCATTTTGAATGATGTCATAAGTGTCACAACAGGTTTAAAAGAAACGATAAGTTGTTCTTTACCTGAATCAAATGTTACTGATTATTCTAAAGCGAGTAAGGAAAAGAAAAAGCTTTATCAAACAATTTTAACAGTTGATAAGCAAAAACAAGTTATTGAAAGTGTTGTTAAACAAAGTGAAGAAAGTATAGAACTTGTTAATGATTTTAAAATTTCACTTGATGGTATTGAAAGTCAAGTCGAAAAAGTCTCAAATGCTATTTATAAATTTGAAACGGGTCATCATAATATATTTGAGAATTGTAATCAATTTCTTTATAAAGATATAACTTCTACTGATATTGAATATAAAGATGATATGATTTTAGGAATTAATAAGGATTATATGCAAGGCAAGGATATATGTATTTCTGTAGATATTTGTGTTATTGGTGGAAGAGTTGGAGAACTTGGCAATTATATTGGAGCCGAGTTTGAAATAGGCTATGCAGACAGTACAAAAAAATTGTATAGCACAAGATGGTATCTGGGGCAGTACAGTTTACAATATCTTCTTCAAACAAGTACCATTGACCATGAAGAACGTATATGGGCGCATTTCAAGATTGAAGATAAAGAAATTGTTTCAGTTTCAAACTTGAAAATAATGATTGCTTTAAATGCACAAAAAGCAGTTATAGCTAATCCAAAAGTTGAGTTTGGAACATATCCAAGTGGGTTTGAATTTGATGTAACTTATGTAAGAGATAACGTCGAAACAATCCAAAAAGATTATACTGAAATGAAACAGGAAGTAGGAAGTTTATCTCTTCAAGCTGTTTCGCTGGAAGAACAAATAACAACGATTCAAGGTGATGTCTCGTCAGTAGAAACAAGATTACAAAGTACTGAATTCAAATTAACACCAACCGAAATTACTGCGATGGTTAATGAAAAGATTGGAACTGATGGTGAATTAACATCAATGAAAGTGACAATTAATAAGGATGGTCTTGATGTTAAGAATGGAGCAATTTCCATTACAAACAACAATGGAGTAAAAGTATTATATGCAGATACTTATGGAAATTTGATTGGTAATCAAATTACAATTAATAACTTGAAAACAAGTTCGGGATTGATAGGGAAATTTATAATTGATGATAAAGGATTATCTTATAAAGAAAACTTAAATATCGATCAAAAACCATGTACATTCCAATTGGATATTCATCCTAATGCTCAAGATAGTTTTATGAATTGGAGTCTTAAAACAAATGATCAAAGTGCTGATGAATTTACTGGTTCTTTAACATATTCAGGCATGGATTGTCGTTCTATAAATAGTATGTTTTTTACATCTGCAATGGCAGATATTGGTGATTGTTCAATATCAGAACTAGCAGCCTCATATATAAATATAGAACAAAATTTAAGAGTTCTGGGGACAACAAATTTAAATGAATGTAATATAACTGGACAATGTTATGTTCGAAACAGTAAAGGACAATCAGTATCTATGAAAAGAATTGCCGATTTAGTCGGCTGAGGAGGATGTATGGAATTTAAAAATATAGAAATTATAAATATTGCTAATGCATTAACAAATATCTACAATTGCTCTAAGACAGCAAAACAAAGATTTTATATTGCCAATGTTGCAGATGATTTTCTACACAAAAGCAGTATGTTAAAAATAGAAATTAACAAAATAATCGAAGATGAAGGAAACGTTGAAGATGGCAAAAAGAAATTAGAAATAACAAACGAACATTATGTTGGTTTAATGGATGGTGTTACAAAGATTGAATTTGATAAAGTTCCTTTATCATTGTTGAATGATATTGATGTACAAATAAACGATATGATTGCAATAAAAAAAATAATCAAGGAAGGTGATTGATTGTGAATCCTGAAATAGCACGTATTACATTTAAAGATAAAAAAGATTATCAAGTCCCAAATGCAGATGAAGAATTTCTTATTCGTGCTAAAGATATGAATGAAATAAAAAATACCTTTAATGACAGTGCACAAGCTATACAGAACGCGTTAAATCAAGTAAGTGAAGCATACAACTACTTAGGGGATTATAAGGTAGAAAATGGTTTATTCTATTTTAAAAAGGCTGATGGAGCATGGGGAGAAGGAATCAACCTCAATGTGTCAGTTGAAGAGTTTGAAAGCGTTGTGAGACGTGTGACGAGTTTAGAAACAAACGGTGTTGCAGTTGGGGATACATTGCCACATGGTTCTATTGTTTATGTCGAAGGTGATGAAAAAGATATTCCAACTGGATATCAAAAGCTCGATATAGTTCCCCAGCCATCTAAGCAATTGTTAATCAATAATGATTTTCAGGTTAATCAAAGAGGTCAGACTGCATATAGTG
Organism: Coprobacillus sp.; assembly: GCF_984815275.1. Taxonomy (NCBI): domain Bacteria; kingdom Bacillati; phylum Bacillota; class Erysipelotrichia; order Erysipelotrichales; family Coprobacillaceae; genus Coprobacillus; species Coprobacillus sp. The sequence goes on along the minus strand of NZ_CFJNYH010000025.1, from coordinate 39,292 downwards.
GAGAAATGAAGAAATGCTTTGATGGTTGGTTTTTAATAAGAGGATATGTAACAAATGTCGCTTATGCCACTTATCCAAAACCTGAAAATGGGATATTGATGGTCTATAACACCGAATATGAAAACAATCAGTTATGGCAATTTCTTGATGGAGAACTAGATTATGAAAAATATTATACATTATCCTATATGGTAGATGGAGTTCATTATAGTTTTACATTTAAGCCAACGCCAACTGGATATCAAGAAAATGTCCACGATAAATTTAGGATTTATACTGCATTAGAAAGTTCTAGACAGAAAAGAGCTGTTTGTATTGATCTGTTTAAAGGAAAAGCTATTAATCTGGAATATATAGACCTATTCGAAGGAAAGATTGCGTATCAACATCGAAAAGATTATGCAACAGCATTGATTGAGTGTCAAATGGTCGCTAGAGAAATAGAGATTAATCAATCTGGGTACGTCGCTGGATCAACACCAGTAAAAGGAACGATAAATTTTTGCATAGAGATGAATGTGATACCTACTTTTGTAATTATTAGTGCTGGAACAAGGCAAAATGTAGCTAGTGTCAGTATAGAAGTAAATAGTAAAAGACTTATTTATACAATAACAACATCCGCAGCTGGGTATTTTACATTAGATGGATATAAACTTATTCTAAGCTGTGAAACAGCATAGAAAGGAGGAAACTTATGGGATTTTATGTACAGAAAGTATCACAGACTGCACCAGTATCCAATGTATCTGTAGATGATTTGGAAATAGGAAAAGATGAAGATGTTATAAATATTAAAGGAACAAAAGTTCTCTTAAACAGTATTGGTTTCTACTGCGGTGAAAGAAATGGATGTATTTTAATAGGGAATTATCAGGAATGGTTGGAGGCTGGAAAGCCAGTTATGCCAACAGAATAGGAGGAAAAGGCAATGTTTAAAGAATTCAAATTTACTCTCCGAAAACTCGGGGGGGGGTACAAATCCCCATTATTACAAGAAAGGAGGACGCTATCGCTTAGGGGTAGCAACTCCAAAAAGAGAAGAGGTGGATGCATGTAGCATTCACTGTGATAAGTTATGTTAGCCCTATTGACAGAAGGCAGTTTTGAAAGTGGAAGAAACGACTATGGAGCATATATAAAGTTTCCAGATGGAACATTAATTATGTGTGGATCTGTAAAAATCAACGTAACTGAAAACAACACTTATTCAGGATCTGCAACCGTAAAATATCCAATGTCGCCATCGATAATTCATTATATTGGAGTTACAAACATTTACACTTATTCTCCTGCCAACATATGGTCGACCGCTTCTCGGGAATTATCTGGATGCAAGTTGTATTTTAACAATAGAGTTGGCTTAAACACTGGTCAGTCTGCTGATGCAAATTGGTTTTTAATAGGACGCTGGAAATAACTTATCACAAATGCTATTAAGCAAAACATATGCTAAAAATGCAAAAATACGAAGATACGAAATGGATAACAATTTCGAGTGGAATTTATTATAGAATTATAAATGGAATATTATATATAAGGTTTGTATATGTTAATTTTTCTTTCGATTCATTAAACAAATGGAAGACTGTAGGGTTCTTACCATTTGAAATAGATTCACAGTTTGATTATCAGATAAATAATAACTATACATACAATAATATTGTTGATATAAGAGTTATGAGCAGTGGTGAAATGGTTGCTGCTTCTGCAACAAGCACAACAGTTCAATTGGCTGGTATGGTTATAATTCCACTATAATAGCAATTCTTTTCTTTTAGATAGCAATATAAAAAATGTATATTGTACCAACAAGTGAAAGTTTTAAATGGGAAAAATACAATCTGATCAATCCAGATACCGTAAAATTTGTAACATATAATGGAACTGTATATTACAATAAATATTTAGGGCTTATGCAAATAACATTAGCTCTACAGGATAATAGTCATCACGGTGCCGATTATTATATTATTGGAAAATTTCCAGAGCAACTTAAACATTTAATCAAAAAAACAGTACGATTAAACGATGGGATATGTACATCCATCAATGGAGCAGCAACAGCAATGTATCTGGAAATTATGGAAAACGGGGATTTGCGAGCAGTCACAGCTGTAGGTAATCCAGAAGGGTATAGATATAGATACAACTGTGTATTTAATGTTGATATGTTTGATTAGTTCTCATGCACTCATAGAGTGCTTTTTATATATAAAAAATTGAAGGTGAGGAAAATGAAGAAAATGGAAAAAGTTTTCAATAGCATTGTAGCAGTCATTGCTACATTTTTTACTTATTTGTTTGGAGGATGGGATATAGCTTTAATTGTACTTGTTGCCTTTATGGTTCTTGACTATGCAACTGGCATGATGTGGGCTTATATACAAAAAACTTTAAATTCACAAATCGGATTCAGAGGTTTGATAAAAAAGTGCATGATTTTGGTTGTTCTTATTATTGCAGTTTTACTAGACAGAATGATTAATTCAGGAACAGCTGTATTTCGAACTTTAGTTTGTTATTTCTACATAGCAAATGAAGGAATCTCTTTATTAGAAAATGTTTCTCATTTGGGATTACCTATTCCAGATAAACTTAAAAATGCATTACAGCAATTAAATGAAGTTGAAAAATAAGATGCGATGTATGACTAATCTTAATTAAGGAGGAAAATATTATGGTAAAAATGAAAGTACAAGATTTTATTACAAAAGCTATACAAGTTGAGAAAGTTCCTACATTGTATGGATGGGGTAAGTTTATGAATAGTTATAATGGGAATTATTTACTTTGTGATTGTTCAGGATTAATTAAAGGAATTTTATGGGGATATCCTGAGAAAGGGAAATATGCTTCCAATCAGGTTCTAGATATCAACGCAAATACAATGATTAAGCAATGTTCAAAGGTTTCTACAAACTTTCATAAATTACCTTTAGGAGCGCTAGTTTGGATGAATGGACATATTGGAATTCATGTGGGAAGTGGTGTATGCGTTGAATCTAGTCCTATTTGGGAAGATGGTATCCAATGCACATTTATTAAGGGAAGTGGGTATTCTAATACCAGAAAACTTAAAGAGCGTAAATGGACAAAACAAGGCTTATTTGATAAATATATTGATTATTCCCAAAATCCAGTTCAATCTCATAAATCAATTTTTGAAATTGCAAAAGAAATTATTGCTGGACTATGGGGAAATGGTCAAGAACGTAAGCAAAAACTTGAAAAAGCAGGTTATAACTATCATGATGTTCAATCAGAAGTCAATAAATTAATATCTAATCCCAAAACAACAACAGAACTTGCAAAAGAGGTTATAGCTGGAAAATGGGGAAATGGAACAGAACGTAGAAATAAACTGATTAAAGCTGGATATGATTATGATGCAATTCAGGCAAAAGTAAATGAAATTTTAAAATAATAAAGAATAGTAAGATTTAATTGTTCAAAAGAATGATTAAGTCTTTTTTATTTTCAATTCTCATTTTATTTTGTTATGATAATAAAGAGAAGGTGAAATCATGGCAAAAGGAAGATTATTTGAAATATTATATTATTTAATTGATAAAAAAGAAACAACTGCAAATGAATTAGCAGAGTATTTTGAAGTTTCTGTACGTACAATATATCGTGATTTAGATCGCCTACTGGTTGCTGGAATTCCTATTATTACAAAACAAGGGAGTAAAGGAGGTGTTTCATTAGATAAATCCTATGTTTTAGATAAAACATTATTAGACAATCATGAACAAGAACAAATCTTATTGGCTTTACAAAGTCTATCTTCTTTACAACTAGATGAATATAGTAATTTATTTCAACGTATGAAAAATATCTTTCAAAAAGAGAGTCATGATTGGATAGAGGTGGATTTTACATCATGGCATCAAAATAAAGAAATGAATGATAAATTCAATCTTTTGAAAACAGTGATTTTTAAACATCAAATTATATCTTTTGAATATATCAATGCACATGGTGATAAGAGTTATAGAACAGTTTTTCCTATTAAAATATTCTTTAAAGCCAATGCGTGGTATTTACAGGCATATCAGTCAGATAAAGATGTTTATAGAACTTATAAGTTGTCACGAATGAATGAAATTTGTTTACATGAAGATTATTTTGACTTACACAAACTGACTAACATTCCTCAAGTTTTAGAATACCATGAAGATGTTAAAAAAATAGATGTTATTCTTAAATTTCAAAAGTATCTAGGTAGTTTTGTCTATGATGAATTCCCATATCATGATATAACAGAAGATAACGATGGTTATTTGGTAAAAACAAGTGTACCTAATCATCAATGGCTTTTATCTTTTCTATTATCTTTTGGCAAAGGTATAGAGATTATTGAACCTTTAGAATTAAAACAAGAATATGTGAAAGAAATACAAGATATTCTTAATATTTATAACTAACCTGACATATGTTGTCAGGTTAGTTATGTTATGATGGAAGCAGAAAGAAGGTATAGTATGGAAATGATTACACTAACACCAGAAAATATTAAAAAGGAACATATTTGTTGTGCCATTGCAAGTGAGAAAGATCCACAAGTTCATTCTAAAAAAACTTGGTTAAAAGAACAGATGAATAATGGTTTAATCTTTACGAAAATGAATGTGAGAGGAAAATGCTTTATTGAGTATTTACCACTAGAATATGCATGGGTTCCTATTCAAGGTGAAAATCTTATGTATATTGATTGTCTTTGGGTTGCGGGTAAATTTCAGGGACAAGGTTATGCTTTACAGTTGTTAAACAGTTGTAAGCAGAAAAGTATAGAATTAGGTAAGAAAGGGTTAGTTATCCTTTCTTCACAAAAGAAATTGTCTTATCTTATGGATTATCATTTCTTAGTGAAACATGGATTTAAGAGTGTTGGAACATGGAATGGTATTTATGAATTGATGTTCTGTTCGTTAAGTGATGATGCGAAAGTACCAATATTTGCAGTACCGGAAATGGTTGATGATGGTTTGGTTCTTTATTATACTCATCAATGTCCATTTTGTGTTAAATATGTTCAAATGCTTAAAGACTATTGCAAAGAACAAGATATTCCACTTCAATTAAAACATATAGAAACTCTTGAACAGGCGCAAAACGCTCCTACCCCATTAACAACTTACAGCCTGTTCTATAATAAAAAATTTATGACAAGAGAAGTTCAATCAATAAAAAGATTTGAAAAGACTTGGGGTGAACTTCATGGTTAAATTAGATTATAAAAAAGAATATAAAGATTTATATATGCCTAAGGGCATACCTACATTTATTGATGTTCCACCAATAGCTTATGTGATGGTGGAGGGAAAAGGAAATCCAAATACATCAAAAGAATATCAAGCAGCAGTTGGTATACTTTATGCAATTTCATATGCAATAAAAATGAGTAAAATGGGAAAGAATCAGCCAGTTGGTTATTTTGATTATGTTGTTCCACCATTAGAAGGCTTATGGTGGGGAGATGATGAATATTTTGATGGTAAACGTATAGTTGATAAAGATAAGTTTTATTGGAAGTCAATGATTCGCTTACCTGAATTTGTAACACCTGAATATTTTGAACAAGTCAAAAAAGAAGTTGCTATTAAAAAACCAGAAATTGATGTTAGTTTGTCACAGTATTTTGTATATGAAGAAGGACAATGTGTTCAAATCATGCATAAAGGTTCATATGATGATGAACCTGAAAGTGTGGCGAAAATGAATCAGTATATGAAAGAGCACAATTATATATGTGATATCAATGATCATCGTTATCATCATGAAATCTATTTGAGTGATCCTAGGCGTTGCAAACCAGAAAATTTAAAAACAGTCATTAGACATCCAGTGAGAAAAAAATAAACTGGATGTTTTTTCTATTAATTTTAATGATAGAACTCATCATCACTGATATATTCATAATGATATACAGGATATGATTTATTTTGACTGATTAACTTTATGAGAAAAATTGAAGGGAAAATACATACAAGAGTGATGAAATATTGTGCTATTAAAAATATGACATTTTGTTATTCTCTCAATCTGAATGTCCATTATGGAAGTATGATGAGAACTTTGATGGTTTGTCTTGAAAGATATTGTTATAGTAAAAAAAGAATTTAAAAATTTTATTATTTTTTTCTTCTAGATTGACGATTATAGATGAAATACATCTTTTCCAATCAATTCTAGACAGTGATGAAAGAATAAGAATAATCATTGCAAAAAGAAGTCAAAAAATAAAAATGCATATGATTTGAAAGATTTCTATATCTTATTATACTGTTAAGAAAAAGGAGGTATGTTGCAATGGTTAATATGCAAAAAGTAGCAGTCATTGGTTGTGGGTTTGTTGGTGCAACGTCAGCTTTTAGTTTAATACAAAGTGGATTATTTTCTGAAATGGTATTGATAGATGCAAATCATGAAAAAGCTGTTGGTGAGGCTATGGATTTAAGCCATGGAAGTGCTTATTCAACACCAGTTAAGATATATGCTGGAAGTTATGATGATATTGTTGATGCAGGGTTAATTGTTATTACAGCAGGTGCGAATCAAAAACCAAATGAGACAAGATTAGATTTGGTGAAGAAAAATGTTTCAATATTTAAAAGTATTATTCCAGAAATTAAGGAAAGAAATTGTGAAGGAATTTTATTAATCGTTTCTAACCCTGTAGATATTCTCACATATGTAACATTAAAGTTATCTGGATTTCCAGCAAATCGTGTGATCGGATCTGGAACTGTTCTTGATACTGCTAGATTGAAACATGTATTAGGAGAGCATCTTCAAGTAGACAGTCGTAATATTCATGCTTATGTTATTGGTGAGCATGGAGATAGTGAATTAGCAGTTTGGTCAGGTGCACAAGTTGCTGGAATTCATATTAATCATTTTTGTGAATTACGAGGCCATTTTCAGCATCAGGAAGCTATGAATAGGCTTTATCAGGAAGTACGTGATAGTGCTTATCATATTATTGAAAGAAAAGGTGCAACATATTATGGTGTTGCTGTAGCAGTGAAACGAATTGCTGAAGCAATTGTTAAAAATGAACATGCTGTGTTGCCTATTTCAAGTTTGATGCAAGGTGAATTTGGTTTAAGTGACCTTTGTTTAAGTATTCCAACCGTTGTTGGGAACAAGGGAGTTGAAATGGTTGTTGATATTTATTTGGATAACGAGGAAAAGCAAAAACTCTTAGAGAGTGCCCATGCATTAAAACAGGTTTTAGAAAGTTTGGATATTTAAAAAGGAGTGTATAACTCCTTTTTATTGTGGATAAATATGCTGATCAATTTGAAAATATAAGGATTGTAAATCTCTTTTCAGAATTTCTAATGGACCAATCATATCAGATTTATCCAAAGTTGTACAAGCAACAGACATCATATCTATCATATCAATAGCTTGTGATAAGTGCTGTAAGGTTTCATCTAATAATGTCTTTTCTTTTTCCATTTTGTATACCTCGCTTTTTGATATAGTATACCTAACTCTTATCATTATTATAATATATTGCCGAATATTCGGCAATATTATTGTGAAGAATATCACTTTATAATAAGAAAAGAGAGGAGTGGTTTTCATGATTACTTTTGAACCATTTTTTGAAACTTTAGAGAAAAAGGGCATATCACAATACCAATTAATTAATGATTATGATGTTAGTAGAGGAACGTTAGATGCATTGCGTAAAAATAAAAGTGTGACTTTAAATACTATCGTGGATTTATGTATGATATTAGATTGTGAAATTCAAGATATTGTCAGAGTTATAAGGGATTAGTACAGCCATAAGGGCTGTTTTTTTCTACATTTTTTTTCGAAAATATAAAAAACAAAATAAACCGACTCTACAATGTAAAATATTTATGATATAATAAAATAATTGATTGGAGGGGACAAAATGCATATTCAAGATAAAGAAATTAGAAGGGTGATTCATGATGAAAAAGAATATCGTTATGGGAGATTTATAGATATTCAATCTCAATTAGAAAGAATGACAATTTCTTTAGATGAGGATAATGGCTGTTATCGTATTAATGCAAGAATGAATGATCATAATGAACGTATTATTATATCGATGAAAATTTCACACGATGGAGAAATTATTCAAAGTTCATGTTCATGTCAGATGCATAATCATTGTCGGCATATGGCTGCGATTTTATTTCATTTGAGAAAATTAACAATATCATCTTTTCCATATTTTTATGAACAAAATGGTGAGGATAATAAAGTATTAAAGTTAAAACAGATAGAGCAACAAAGACAAGAACGTATTTTATCAAAGAAACAGCATGATTCATTAGATTTAATACAATTATATAAAGATCAACTGTTAAGAGAATCACTGATTCCACTATCATCTCAGCAGTATCAATTAAAGATTTTTGTTCAAAGGAGAAAAGAAAAACTAATTATTGCATTAAAAGTTGTTAATGAAAATCAAAGTTTTGTAGTTAAAAACATTGAAACTTTTTTAAATGCAATTGTTCATCATGAGAGTATTAAATATGGCAAAACATTTGAATTTATCCATAGTGAAAGTGCTTTTGATGATAATTCATTAGAAATATTAAATTTTATAAAAGAATGCTTTTTAAAGAATCAATTCTTACAAAAAGGTTTAATGAAAGCACTGATTGTCAGTGATGAACATATTGATGCTTTTTATGATCTTATGAGTTCACTTCCTTCATCATATTGTGATATAGGTTTTGATAAAAGAGAATATCGTATTCCAATAGAAATATCTTCAAAAGAAGAAAGTTATATACTAGATTTAAAAGATTATCAGGAATTTGATCAGGTCATGATGACATCAATGTATATGTATACATTAGAAGATGATATAATGTATAAATATGATTTTCACGAACCGGAGAAATTAATAGCATTTTTACGTAAATTATTAGAAAGTCGGGGAGGACTTTATATTTCAAAAGAGATGCTAACTGATTTTTATAAATACATATTGGTTGATTTATTAGATGATATTGATTTAGATACACATCTATTTGATGAATATCGTCAAGAGAATATGATTAATTTATATGGTGATATGAGTAAGGATGATCAGATCTGTATTCAGTTAGAATATATTTATGATGATGGCATCATGTACGGATTTGATAAGGATAATCAACATAAATCAAAGGAAGCTGATTTAATTGAAAACTATCTAAAGCCATATATAGAAGATATTGATGATCATGTTATTTATTTACAGTATGACCATGAGTTTGCATATCAATTTATGAAAGAAAGTCTGCCATATCTTTCAACTTATTGTCAGGTATATGTGACTGATGCTTTAAAAGGTTTTTCAACGAGTCAGGACATGCACATTCAAGTAGGGGTGAATATGAGTCATGGCTTGCTATCAATCCATATTGACAGTGTTGATGTAGATAAAAATGAATTGATAGATATTTTAAAAGCATATAAGAAAAAACGTAAGTTTTATAAATTAAAAAATGGAAAAATTGTTTCTTTAGAAAATAAAGAGTTTAAGGAATTGGATGAATTGACAACATCCTTGCAACTTAAATCACAAGATATTGTGAATGGAAATATAGAAGTTCCAACATATCGTTTATTTGAATTAGATCAAATGATGAATCATGAATCAGTTATTGATTATACAAGAGGAGAAGAATTTGATCAATGGATGAAGCGATTGGAGACATCATCTCAAGATTATCAGGTGCCTACACCTTATCAAAATATATTGAGAGAGTATCAGGTTGAAGGATATCAATGGCTACGTTTAATGGAACATTATGGTTTTGGTGGTATTTTGGCAGATGATATGGGATTGGGAAAAACACTGCAAATGATTGTTTATCTTGAAAGCATGAAAGATCAAGATACTCATTTGGTGATTACACCAGCAAGTTTACTGTTGAATTGGCAGGATGAAATTGAAAAGTTTTCAGCTTCATTACGTGTTTTGTGTATATATGGACAAAAGGCACATCGTGATGAATTGATTGAAAAGCTTGATCAATATGACGTTGTTATTACTTCATATGATTATTTAAGAAGAGATATTGATATGTATGAAAATAAAAATCTACATACTATTGTTCTTGATGAAGCACAATATATCAAAAATCCTAAAACACGCAATGCGATATGTGTCAAAAGATTAAAAGCAAAACAGCGTTTTGCTTTAACAGGAACGCCTATTGAAAATTCATTAGCAGAGTTATGGTCTATTTTTGATTTCTTAATGCCATATTATCTATATCATTATGCTTATTTCTTAGAGAATTTTGAAAAACCTATTGTGAAAGAACATGATGAGGATAAACAGTTAAAACTTAAAGAGATGATTTCACCATTTGTTTTAAGAAGAAATAAAAAAGATGTTTTAACTGAATTACCTGATAAAATTGAACAAACATTATATTTACGATTTAATGAAGAAGAAGAAAAGTTGTATTTAGGGAACCTTGTTCAAGTTAATAAATCTTTACAGGAAAAATTAGATATTCATCAATTAGGAAGAATTGATATTTTAGCAATGTTAACAAGATTGAGGCAACTCTGTCAAGATTCACGTTTATTGTATGAAACAGTTGAAGAACCATCTTCTAAACTCAAAGGATGTATGGAACTTATTCATTCTTTAAAAGAGAATCATAAGAAGATTTTATTGTTTTCATCATTTACAAGTGTCTTGCATTTGATCGAAGAACAGTGTCATAAAGAACATATTTCATATTATTTATTAGATGGAAGTATCTCTAAAGAGAAAAGAAAGAAAATGGTTGATGCTTTTCAAAATGATGAAACAACTTTATTCTTAATATCTTTAAAGGCAGGTGGAGCTGGTTTGAATTTAACAAGTGCTCAGGCAGTTATCCATTTTGATCCATGGTGGAATATGTCAGCCAAAAATCAAGCAACTGATCGAGCTCATCGGATTGGTCAAAAAGAAGCTGTTCAAGTCTTTTCACTCATTATGAAGAATAGTATTGAAGAAAAGATTATGGATTTACAAAATCAAAAGAAGAATCTTGCTGATACTTTTGTGGAAGGAAATGAAGGTATGATTTCTACAATGAGTATTGATGATATGAAAGCATTGTTTGAAATATCATAATATATATAAATGAAGAATTGAGAGGACAAAAAGTCTTATCAATTCTTTTTTATTATAATGAATAGTTGAAAGGAATGACGTCTAGAAGAGGAGGAGAAACAAATAAGTTTTTATCAGATAAAATATATTTTTATATTTATTGATATAGAAAAGGTATTTTATAGAAAATAAAAATACGAAGTCTATATAGTTTGTGAAATACAGAAAAGTCCTGAATAAAGGAGTGAAAAATATCAGGAGATAAATAAAAAATAAAGATAAATATAGAAAAGTGTAAAAATGTATATAAAATTGGTAAAAGTGAAGAATTTACAAATTTTTGAATGTCGAATATTGTAGAATAAAAGACAAATTAATGCTTTATTTGTCATTTTAAAGGTCGTTTTGCGCCTAGATATTGCAAAAGTGCTTGAAAAAGGGTATTTCGTATATAGGGGAGGTATTTATATGAAAGTCACATATCGTGAAGATTCAAAGATGAATCACTATGAAATGCAGTTAGTTGTTCATCCAAAGAATAGGAGACTGGCAAAATTACTAGCGAAACAGTTTAAAGAAACGCTTGGAGAAATTGAAGTTTTGGATGAATATAGAAATAAATATCCTTTATCATTATTAGCAGTTTATTATTTTGAAATGGTTGATCATAAAATGTTTGTTTATACAGAAAATGAGGTTTTTCGGCTTCATTGTGTAACAATGGCTGCCTTAAAGGAAGCTGTAGAATCTTATGGTTTTTATCAGGTTAATGTGAGGACACTTGTCAATGTGAAGCATGTTGTAAAATATAAAAAACAAAAAGGATGTCGTCGCCAAATGATCTTAGATAATGGTGATAGATTAATTTCAAGTCGTCATTATCGTGAAGAATTTGATCGTATGATAGAAGAACGACATGAGTCAAGAATTCTTGAAAAAGACCCAGATAATCTGAGTCATGAAAAGTAATGATGAATTTTATTACGTGGATTTTTGTGGGACATAATTTCTTTTTGTTTATGTGCTGACATATGAGTATAAATCTGGGTTGTTGTGATGGAACTGTGACCAAGAATTTCCTGAATATATCGAATATCTACATCTTCTTCTAACATCATTGTTGCAAATGTATGTCTAAACATGTGTGGAGTAATATGTGAATCGATATGAAACAGATGACAGTATTTAACAATCATAAAACGAATAGATTGTTCAGAGAGATGATGCCCTAATCTATTAATAAAAAAGTAAGGGCTTTTCTCAATTTCATCTTGGAAAAGTCTTTGATAGGATAGTAGAGATTGAATGAGATTTTGATTATCAATATAGATAATTCTCTCTTTACTTCCTTTCCCATTAATAATGATGGTATTCTCACGAATAAAAACATTTGATTTTAAAAGATGGGAAACTTCACTGACTCTTATCCCTGTACAAATTAACAATTCTAAAATAGCGATATCTCGTGTAATAACACGATTTGATGTTTGTTTGGAATAAGCATAGAGAGACTGGTAGAGATGGTTTAATTCATGAAGTGTTATTGTTTTTGGTAAGCGTATGGGTTCTTTAAAGCGATAATCTATTTTATGAAATGGATTCTCTTTTAAGAAATCCTGTTTTTCTAGATAGGTATAAAAAGCTTTAATAGCAGCAATCTTTCTTTTCACAGTTCTTGGTTTATATGTTGTATGAAGTTGTTGGATATATACAGATATATCTTTTTTATTTTTTAAGTTTTTAAACTGCATATAGGTGTAAAACTGGTTAAGGTCAATCCGATAGGCTTTTAGTGTTTTGCCAGTCAATCTCTTTTGATATTGACAATAATTTAAGTAATTTTCTACATGTTTATATTTCATTTTTGTATCCTCCTAATGATATTGCTATATTAGTATGACAAATTTTGACAAAAAAATGAATGGTATGAGATAAGAAAATCATTAAATATTGTCATTAATACGACAATACCAAAAATAAATAAAACAATATATAATGTAAAAGTATAATATTATAGATGGTTTGTAGTTCATATGTTATCTTCATCTTTAGTAAAAATGTGTATATATGGGTAGTTATCCTTGGGGAGGATGACTTTTCTTTTATAGGGTGTTATCGCAATAAAGATAATATTAATATTTGAAATTCCTTTTATAGTAATATATAGGAGGAAATTGTATGAAAATTAGTTATGATCCGTTTTGGAAAACAATTAAAGACAAAGGACTTAATCAATATATACTCATCAATAAGATGGGTGTAAGAAGTAGTTTAATCCATAAATTGCGACATGACTTAGATATCCGTGTCTCAACTTTATCAGATTTATGTGAATTACTTCAATGTAAAATTGAGGACATTGTTGAATTAAAGGAAGAATAGTTTTTAAGCATAAAATTATAATAACTATAATAATAAGGATAACCTAAGGGTTATTTTTATTTTTAATGAAAAGATTATTTGGGAAATGTGGAGACTTCTTAAAAAGAATTTCATATCTGAGATTTTTTATGTTTATTTTTATAAACGGAAGTTATAAAACGATAATGAATGATAAATACACGTTTGTGAATTGATTGGTATTGGGAGATAGTTATTATTGTCGAAATATGTTATAAGAAGATTAAGGACTGCCATATACCTCTATAAAATAATAAATATGTAAGTCAAAAGAGTGCGTATGGCAAGATGATTAATAATTTTGTATGCACTTATTTTTATTTTAAGGAGGTCTATGATGAAAGATAAACCATATCCTTTTATAAAAAATCGTTATTATAAAGGGAAACTACTACGTACTGAAGACTTTGAATGTGAACAGAATTATCATGTTCACAAATTGAATATGCAAAATGCTCTATTTTATGGTGAAGGAATTGTTTGTGGTTTAGATATTCAAAAAATTAATCAACAGCGTTTGCTTATTCGTAATGGTGTTTGTATAAATCAACAAGGTGAATTTATCTATGTTCCTTATGATATAGATATTTCTATTGAAGAAATAGAAGGATATGAAACTTTATTAGATTCTAGAGCCTATTTATATATTCATTATCATGAAAAGGATGAGGATTTAGTATATGCATCAATGAGTGAACATGAAGATCATTTAGAGAATAACTTTATTCAGGAAACATTTCATTTATCTTTAGAGTCAAATGATTATCATCAAAATGATACTTTGTTTAGTGAGTGTATCTTATATCAAGATGAAGAATTAAGTATTATTCAAAGGATACCTCTCTATTTAAATTATGATGATCAGTTTCAAATTGAAGTTATTTTAAGAAATAATAGTCTTCATAAACATAGTATATCTTTTGAATATAATCTTGAGAGTTTGGAAATAAAGGATCAAACAACTTATAAAGATATTCATATTTATGGTCAAGTTCAAAATTTAGAAAAGGAAAAGCATTTGTTTTATCCCATTTTTATTCAAAAGACATGTGGAGGGACACAACATGCTCACGTGACCTTGTTGAAGAATAATGCATGGATTATGGTGGATGGACAGCAGTTTTCACTCAATGTGACATATGAAGCTTCATTGCATATTGTTGAGAATATAAAAACATATTTTCAAAAAAAAACTTCAATGTCAATCATTGAATGCATTGACTGAATCTCATTTACAACAAAGAGTTGTTCTTGGTTGTATTGAAATCATGAGAACAAAAGAAGATGTTCAAATAATATCAATAAATCAATCACTTGTTCATCGTTTTATGACAGAGCGAATTCGTCATATTGAACAAAATATACGAGATGCTTATCATTTACAAGAAAAGCCTAAAATTCTTGAAACTGTGCAACCTGAAATATCACAAACCATATCATTAAGTGATTATATTTCAACAGGTACATTAGAAATAGAAGTTCCAGAATATGGGCGTCATCAGTTACCCATTATTACCAAAGCTATTCCTTATCAATTAGAAGGCAGTGTTATGATTGTATGGTCTATTGAAGAACGTGAACATTTTCGCAATGCAAAAGTGAATCAATATTATTTTGGAGATGCTTACTTATTTCCACAATTAGAACAATATAACTATGAAATTGGTTGTCGTGTGAAAGAATCCATGCAATCTTTTAAAATAGCTGTACGTGCCAAAAAAGGAACACCTAAAAGTACATTGAAACTGCGCTGGTATGCTATAAAGACATCTGATTTTTCACAAGAAGAAACCGTTTTGCTTCCACGCTTTAAAATGACTCCAGAATTTGTGATTTTAAAACCAGGACAAACACAATACTTTCGATTGGAATTTGCTGAAGAAAAATATAAAGAGTTATGTCAGTTTGTTGTGGAAACACCACAAGGAGGTACGATAGATGAAGATGGAAAATATATGGCTCCAGTTACAAAAGGAATTTATAAGATTAATGCTATTGGAAATGAATCACAACATGTTGCATATGCAATGGTTGTTGTTAAAGGAACATAGAGTTTATGTTGCAAAAGAAACAACTGTTATTTAGTGGCCAGGAAATTAACTGTTATATATATGAAGATGATAATCAAAAATATTATGGATATGAATTTATGGATCAAAATATATTTTATATTCTTTTGCCTTATCAGGAAAGTTGGAGATTTCAAGTGACTCTTGCTTATCAATATCCAATCATTCTATTTTCAAATTATCATGATGAAAGATCAGTCTTTAAAGATATCCATCATTTACCTATTGAAAGACGTTTTCAGCTCTGTTTATCTTTTTTAGAAAAAATCATGACTTTACAATTATCTGATTCAGAGATCTATTTTTTCTGTGATGAAAATAATTTATGGTTTGATAAAGATTTCAATTGCGAATTGTTTTATATGCCTCAAGTTTTAAGATTAACAACAACAATGACTCATCAACACATGCTCATATGTTTAAGTCAATTTCTATTTCAACATATTCAATTAGATGCTGTGATTCCTCAAGATGAATTGTCTTTATACAATTTAGAATATATAACATTTTATCAAAGAGTTGTTCATCGTCAAGATTTCACAAGTATTATGGATATCTATGATACACTCTATCAAGCGTCACGGACATATCAACATATGGAAAAGACAGAATGGTCATTAATGAGCCAGTATTCCAAAATAATGGTCGTTGTTGTGAAAGCTGCTCTTGTTATGATTGTGTGTTTATATGCTTTTTATGCAATTGTTATGGTGAAGAATATGTTGACAAAAGATTATAAAGGTATGTATCAGATCGGTAATCAGAATATTGCTGAGGTAGGTGATCCATGAGATGAAAATTGATTTTTTCAAGAATGCTCATAATAAGAATTATATTTATTTTGCTAAGCGTTATATTTATGACAAGGTTTTTTATGGGGGATTGATACTTTTAATCGTTATTCCTGTTCTTTTCTTAAAAGCACCTTGGAATATGTTAGAAATCAAGACAAAAGAAATTATTACTTATCAATATGATGATAAAAAATTAGAAAATGTTTCAGGAACTGTGAAAATTGTTGATGATCAAGGCGTTTTAAGATATCAAGGAGAGGTTGAACAGGGTGTTTGTCAAGGTCAGGGGAAATTATATGATCAAAATGGTCAACTTGTGTATGAAGGAAGTTTTATAAATAATAAATTTGAGGGTGATTTAGGAACATTATATAAAGATGGAGAGGTTTTATATCAGGGAGGATTTCGAGAGAATATGTACCAAGGGATAGGACAGCTCTATCATGATGAACATTATCTTTATCAAGAAGGAAGTTTTATGAATGGTCAGTTAGAGGGTGAAGGAACAGTTTATAAAGAAGATGGAAATATTTTATATACTGGATATTTCTCTAATGGTCTTTATGATAAATCTGGGATTTTATATGATGAAGATTATAATCGTATTTATTATGATGGTGAATTTGTCAAAGGGATTGCTGAAGGGCAAGGGAAACTGTTGGATAATACTGGTTTTACATATTATCAAGGGAAAATGCATGAGGGGAGTATTGATTATTCAGCATTTCTAGGAGAATCTTTAGAGACTTTAGAGAATAGTTTTCGTCATCATTATGAAATTTTTATTTATAAAGATATGACCCTCTTTGTTTATCGAGAAGAGAATATTATGTTTATCACTCATAGTCCATTGACTATTCGTTATTCATCAAAAAAACAATTGAAAGATTTCAATGGACAAGATGTTTTTATTGATGAAGTTGAGTTAGATAAATCATTAGATAAGAAAGATATTCTTATTGATAGTATTTTATTAATGGATTGTCAGTTATTACCTAAAACAAAGGAAGCAAAGACAATTGATGATGTTGATAAAGTAATTGATAAATATCTGGGAGATATGAAAACAGATGTTGAGACCTATTATCCAACCTTTATTGAACTTGTTGAACGTCTTTATGATAAAAAGAGTCTTAATGCAAGTCAACTTGGCAGTTATGTTTATTCTTTTCCATCGGTTCAAAAAACATCATTATCAATGAATATGTATGATATTGAAGATGTCAGATATACTTATGTTTATGCTGATGTTGGAACAATCCAATATATTTTGATTGAAAAAAGCCCAGAAAGGAAGTCATAATCTATGGACGAAGTAAGTTTCAAACTTTGTGAGTATTTACAAAATGCTTTATATCCAAAGTATATTCATTCTAAAGAAGATGTGTGTTTAACTGCTCCCTATGAATCAGATCAAGATTATCGTATTGGAATTATGATGTATGATATGAGTGGAATGCCTTTCTTACAACATCACTATAAAGATGAAGGGCAAAATATTCGTTATCCACCTCAATCTGTAGAACTGTTTTATGTTATTTATTTAAATCAAAAACATCATTTTGGTGGACAAAACCAGTTATTAAAGCAGGAACTGTTAACTCGTATTTTGATGATAATAGAAGAACAACCCCAATTGACTGTTCATGATTATGATGCTTTGATGACTTTAGAAAACCTATCTTTAGATGATAAAATCAGATTATGGCAAAGCCTTTCATCACCATTTCAGTTTTGCTTATATATAAAAGTTTCACCAGTATTTATACCTTCTACGCGAGTTAAAGAAGCACATCGCGTTCAAGAAATAGACTATCAATATACAAGAAAGGAGGAATAGTATGCCTTGCATGATATCATCAGGATGTATGTTAAAGTGTACATTTGGACAGGCTCCAACACCTTTGATGGTCTTGCCACCACGTCCTTTAGCAAATGCTATGCCAGTTGCAACAATGCTGGATTATGTTCCATTCAAGAATATTTTACCTTTTGGAATGTGTAGCAATCCAGCTAATCCAATGGTTGCATCAGCAACTGCTGCAGCATTAGGCGTCCTCACACCTATGCCTTGTCTCCCACTCATACTCTCACCTTGGTTAAATACTTCTACAAAAGTACAGATTCAAGGGGGCATGGCAATCCACGATAAATCACAGTTAATCTGTAGTTATGGCGGGCAAATCACAATTATTCAATCAATGACACCAACAATTAATATACAATAAAGAGAGGAGGAAGATATTATCAAGGATAATATCATATAAATTATGGCTGAATATTTAGCACCAGGAGTTTATGTTGAAGAGTTTGAATCAGGAGTTAAGGCAATGGAAGGTGTTGGAACCAGTACAGCAGGCTTTGTTGGTATGGCAAGTCGTGGACAAACAATTGGAAAACCAAGACTGATCACTGGCGTTGCAGAATTCCGCAAATGTTTTGGAGGTTACCTAGGTGAAGAATTTGGTGAACATCGTTTTTTAAGTTATGCAGTTGACCAATTCTTTGCAAATGGTGGAAGTAGTTGTTATGTTATGCGAGTGGCTTCCTCTGAGCAAGTCAGTGCATTTGCTGATATTGAAGATGCATTAAAAGTGACTGCTACGAGTTCGGGGACTTGGGGTAATGCTATTAAAGTGCAGATTCGTAAAGCTTATCAGGCAAAAACATATGTGACTCGCCAAGCAACTGAAGATGAAGTTAAAAAAAATCAATACACAGTGAATTCATCAGGTGGATTTTATTCTGGTGATGTTGTTGAACTTAATGAAAAGTTTTACACAGTTACAAATGTTTTTGATAACATTTTAGAATTGAATAAACCTTTAGAGGGTGATTATTTTAAAGATGCATTACATCCTAATGTTTTTTTACAAACTGTTGTCATTGATATGCAAATTATATGTGAAGATTTTGGTGAGGTTTATGAGAAATGTTCTCTTAATCCAAGTTCGCCATCATTTGTCGTCAATGTCTTAGAAAAATCGGATTTCATCAATGCTAGTCTTATAGAAACTGCTGAGAAAAAGTTAGATACTGAAGCATTTTATGCAAAATACACAACAGATTTTAAGTCTTATTTATTAGCTGGAGGAACTACGGTTATGCCTGCTGCTGGATATGAAGATATGTATATTGGAAAAGATGATGGACCATCTCAGCGATCAGGAATTCAGGCTTTTATAGAAATTAATGATGTGAGTATTATGGCTGTTCCTGGAATGACGAGTGCGGCTGTTCAAAGTGCTTTAATTACACATTGTGAGAGTACAGCAAGTCGTTTTGCTATATTAGATGCACCATTAGATGTAAGTGCAGTAGATAAGTTAAGTGAACATCGTGAACAGTTTGATACAACTTATGCGGCAATGTATCATCCATGGTTAAGTGTTTTTGATCCTTTATTAAAGAAAAATTCATATACACCACCAAGTGGGGCAATGGCTGGAATTTATGCACGAGTAGATAATACACGTGGTGTCTGGAAAGCTCCAGCAAATGAAGTTGTAAGAAATGCCACTGGCTTATCTGTTCATTATAATGAAGCAGAACAAGGAAAGTTAAATCCTAAAGGTATAAACTTGATTCGTTCTTTACCAGGTATGGGAATTCGTGTTTGGGGTGCAAGAACATGTTCAAGTGATGGGAATTGGAAATATATCAATGTGCGTAGACTATTTATTTATTTGGAAGAATCTATTAAAGCAAATACAAGTTGGGCTGTTTTTGAACCTAATGACGAAAATCTATGGTCAAGAGTTTCTGGGACTATTCGTGTTTTCTTAACAACTTTATGGCGTGATGGTGCATTAACTGGTTCAACATCTGATGAAGCATTCTTCGTAAATGTTGGAAAGTCAACGATGACACAAGATGATATTTTAAATGGTCGTTTGATTTGTGTGATTGGTGTTGCTCCAGTTAGGCCAGCAGAATTTGTTATCTTTAGAATCACGCAAAAAATGGAAGATGCAAGTTAAAGGAGGGAATAGACAATGGCATATGTATATCCATATAAAAAACACAATTATATTGTTTTAATTGATTCAAAAGAAGTTGGTGGTTTCTCTGAAGTCAATGCTGGAGATATCACAATTGATCCTATTGAGTACCGTGAGGGAATTCATCCTGTAAATACTGTTCTTAAGCAGCCAGGACTTGTAAAATATGGCAATGTGACTTTAAAATGGGGTCTCGCTACCGCAACTGAATTGATGACATGGCTACAAAGCACAGTAGATGGAACCTGTGAAAGAAAAACGATTACCATTCAACTTTGTGATGACTTGCATAAAGTGGTTGCTGAATGGGAAGTTATTAATGCATGGCCAACCAAGTACACACCAACTGATTTTAATGCAACAAGTAATGAAATTGCGATTGAAAGTGTAGAGTTGGCACATGAAGGTATTAAACGTATTAAACCATAAGGTAAAGGAGACTTAAAAAAATGAATTTTCAAACAGCATATGATTTTACATTACCCAAAGGTTATGTGGATGAAGCAGGGATTGTTCATCGTCAAGGAACGATGAGGCTTGCAACAGCTGGAGATGAAATACATGCTATGCAGCATCCCAAAGTAAGACAAAATCCAGATTATGCAAGTTTTGTTGTGATTTCTAGTGTCATTACGCAATTAGAAGGTTGTGATAGAGTGACACCTGAAATGCTAGAAAAAATGTATTTATCAGATATAAATTTTTTACAAAATATGTATCAAACAATCAATGAATCAGAAATACCAACGATTCATGTTGTCTGTCCACATTGTGGTAAGGAGTTTACTGATACACTAAATTTTACGAATCAGAAATGAGTTTGTATACATACAATGAACTCATGAAACAAATCTCATTTCTGAGTTATTATTTTCATTGGTCTTTAGATGATATTCTCGATCTTTCTCATCTTTCCAGACAACAGTTCTGTACCCAGATTAATCAGATTCATCGAGAAATTAATCATGAACCAAAAAATATTTTTGAATTATAGGAGGGAGCTTTATGGACGTATTCACAGCATTTCATTTTGTTATATCTATAGATAATCATGTTTATGGTTTTAAAAAAGTGAGTGGTATTGCACGTGATATTGAGACACATCAATATCAGGAAGGTGGTTGCAATGATTACGTTCATATTTTTCCTAAACCTGTTTCTAGCTGTAAGACATTATCACTAGAAAAAGGTGTCAGTCAATCTGGTTTTTTTCCATTCTATTTTATTGGGGAACATATTGAAAGTTTGACATTGGAAGTCAGAGATAGAAAAAATGTATTGGTTAAAAAATATATGTTTCATCATTTAATTGTTACAAAATGGGAAGTCCAAGAATTAAATGCAACGGATAATGGGTTATTAATTGATCAATTTGAGTTACAATATGAAGAATTTACAGTTGTTGATATATCCAAGTAAATATCTTCAGTCCAATATTCTATGTCTAAAAAAAGTTAATAATCATTTATATCCATTTTCATTTATTTATCATCAACCGCAAATACAAACATTATTTAAAGTTATTCATAAATCTGAAATCATTCAAAAACAACCTCAGATCAGTGTTCATTATGATAGTCAAAACATGAGACATATAATTTCATTATCCTATCATAGTCATCCTGAAAAAATGAGAATACAATTTCAGTCATTGTTAAAAAATACGAATGTGATGAGACAGATGTATCCTTTTTATAAACGTATCTGGAACAGTATGATTCAAGAGGAACAACATTATTATAAAAGTAGACCAACTGAAAGTTTAGGGCTTTTAGCACCGTTATTATCTCATCGTCAAACATTTTCTATATTAACACAGTTTTATCTTGGAAAAATGAAGAAATCTGATCTGATGGTCTATGCGCCACAGAGAAGATTGCCATTTTATACAAGTCAAATTTTACAAAATGAAACGTCATCTACATATAAGAGTCTTTCACTTCTGCCACATGCATTAAGAAATATTTCCAAGCGTCAAAGTGACCAAAAATATGAATATTTAAAACCAGTAGAAAGAAATGCTGATATATCGTCGCACACTGAAACAGATAAAAAGGTTATGAAACAATCGACTGTAAAAGAAACAATAGAGACAGTTCGGCAGATGGATGGACAACCTACATTTCATACAATCAGTCATCAGGAAATGAAGCAAATTGTTGATCAGGTCACAGCTCAATTAGAAAAACAATATCGTCAGGAAAGTAAGAGATATGGGAGGAGGTTATCATGAAAAAAGCAAGAATCATGCATTGTGATAGTGGGGGCAGTCCTATTCCAAGTCAAGTCTTTTATGTTCAATTTAATCCAAGTGAATTATCATTGGTCCATACAACTGGTAAGTATCATAAAGTAACAAATGATGATAAGAATGATAATAATTCGTCAGTAGATCAGCAAAATACAGAAGAAGTATCCTTAACATTAAAATTATTTTTCAATACTTTTGAATCAACTTCACAAACAACATATCAGGACGTCAGAGAATTGATGAAGCCATTTAAAGAGTTTTGTAATTATGGTATTACTGATGAAAAACAAATGGAAAAGATTTGTTTTCATTGGGGAACGATGAATATTATTGGTTTCTTAACGGCATATCAAGAAACATATTCTATGTTTTCGCCAGATGGAAAACCTGTTCGTGCAGAAGTATCCTTAACAATAAATGGGAAAGATGATGGCTATGAGAAAGTGACTTCTTCCAAAATAAAAGAACCTGAAAAAAAGGTGGAAACACCATTTGATAAAGCTATGAAAACTTATAATAATCCAGCCCGCTGGAAAGAATTTGCCTCTCAAGATACTGATATGAGAAAAATATTAGGGTAAATATGATGGCAGCTTTAAAGATGAGAGAACTTTATCATAAATATCATTATTTTGAACATTGTACTGTTGATATCTTCATTGATCAAACAAAACTGGATAATTATGAAATATTAACACTTGAGTCTTTACAAATAGAAGAAACAACAAGTGTCAAATCATCAGTTGCTTATTTGAATATGAGTGTTGAAGATTATACAAGTGAAATAAAAAAGACATTACAAATTGGTGCCAAGATGCTCATCAAGGCAGGTTATGAGAAAAATAAGCAGATTGTGTTTTGTGGTTTTATAGAAGAATTAATAATTAGAAAAACAGAAGATAAACAAATGAAAGTAGATATTATTGGAATGGATGTTTTGGCATTGATGACAATGGGAAATCATTATGCTCAAAAGGACCAGAAGACTATTCATATGATTTTAGATGATATAAGTAAAAGAAGTGTTTATAAGAAATATATATCTAAAATAGAGATGCCTTCAGTATCTCAAAGCAATAATCAATTGATTCCTATATATTTAAAAAGTGATTTTGAGATGTTAAAGGAGATATGTTCCTATTTTCATTTTGAGACATTTATTGTGAAAGAGACTTTATATATAGGAAAATTTCAGCAGTATACATTTGATACACTTTATCTTGAAGATGATTTGGGTGTTTATGAAACACAATTAGATTGTAGTGTTTCATCGCTTGCTCAAGAAATTGAGGTCGTGAGTTTTGATTTTAATAGTAAGCAATTAAGTAAGAAAAAGAAATTGAGTTATACTTCATTTCCAGTTTCTTCTCAAGTGACTTCTTTGATGAAAGAAAAAACACAGCGAATTGTTATTGGTGGAATAAATGAAATGGCAGGACTTGATATCTTTATTGATGGTTATAGTCAAAAGATGTTGAATCAATATGGTGAAATCTCTATAACAACAGTATTCTTACCAGAGTTGACATGTGGAATGACTGTTGAATTCACATTAGCAAATCAAAAATTAAAGTGTTATGTCACAAGTGTTCATCATTATTTATTGGATGAAATGAAAACCAGAATAAGGGGGGTGCTGTTTATGATATATGATGATATCTTCAATCAAAATACTTCAATCATGCAAGGACAATCACATTTCTTTATAGGCATTGTAAAAGGATATGGGAAAGATGAAAAAGAAGGGACTTTTGAAGTTGAACATCCTTTTATGGAAAGTGAAAGTAATATCATTAGTGATGTTCAGCTTATGATGCCATATATGGGTAAAGAATATGGAGGCTATTTTATACCTGAGATTGATGATCATGTTGTTGTTGTATTTTTAGGTGATCATCATACAATGCCAGTTATTATGGGGAGTATTGTTCCAGCGGATTCAAAGTTCTACAAAGAGTATATTAAGGATTTACAGAAGTATAAAGTCATGAAAACAAAGGGTGGAAATCTGATCAAGATTGAAGATGAAGATAAGAAACAAAAAATGATAATTCAGACTGCAGCAAAACAGCAACTTATTTTAGATGATGAAAATCAGAAAATTATATTAGGGGATAAAGAGGCTAACAATCAGTTAGAAATCAATATAAAAGATGGATCATTTCAGATTGAATCTCAAAAGGAAATAAAGATTGTTTGTGGGTCTTCACAGCTTCACTTCAAAAAAGATGGCAGTATTGAAATGAAAGGTAAGAAAATAAAGATAGAAGGAACTGAACTTCAAATAAAAGGTCAACAAAAAATTGACTTAGAGGGACAACAGTTATCTATTGATGGCAAAATGTCAACAAAGATGAAAGGTGGTTCTCAATGCGAAGTGAGTTCAAGTGGCGTCTTAAGTGTTAAGGGAGCAATGATTAAACTTGGATAGGTGGTGTGAATGATGAATGATGAAAAAGTTGGATTTAAATTCCCAATTGGATTGGAAACCGCAGGGAAAACAATTCGTTTAAGTGATGAATTTGAAAGTATTAAAGAGGCAATTCTCATTATTCTATCAACACAAAAGGGAGAAAGAATCATGTGTCCAGATTTTGGATGTCGTTTAAAAGAATATATGTTTGAACCATTGAATTCATTAACTGAAGAATTGATTCGACATGAAATTATTCGTTCATTAACCAAATGGGAAAAACGTATTGAACAAATAGAAGTGACTTTTGGAAAGGCTGAACAAGGTGTATTGAAAGCTTATATTCAATATGTTGTTGTAAGTGAGGGTGAAAAAGATGGAACAGAATTTAAAATTGTTATGGTCTGACCAGATAGATTCATCACTTGTTAAAGAGATGATTTTAAGTGTCGATACTTTATCCCAAAGCTATCTTAATGATTTATATGATTTTAGTCATACTCAGGATGCATTACATATGTTGACATTGCTTTGGACGAGTATGTTAAGTGAAAGTGCTCAAAGTATCACACAATTATTTGATAAGCATCAGATTGAATTTTATAATATGATTCATCCAGAATTTAAACCATCTTGTCCCCTGTCAACCCTTGTTCAATTTGTATTGACACCAGGATGTGCAGGGGTCTTTTTGAAACAAGGAACACAAATGGAGGGGATGAGTGAAGAAGGTGAACTGTTATCTTTATTACTTCAAGAAGACATATTTGTTTCACCAGTTCAAGTTCATGATATATTCTTTCAACAAGGAAAGACAGGTCACTTGATTTATTTGGAGCATCCTCATTCTTTTTATGCATTTGATTTTCAACAAGAGTTTTTAGATAAACATATTGTTCGTTTTCATTTTCCTTATTTATTTGAAAATGAGCCACCAAAACAATGGAAACTTTATTTTGAATATTTAAATCAACCATCAGATATTATTGATCAACTTGTCTTGCCTTGTATGCAGTGGAAACTTGTGAGTAATGGGGCTGAAATTTGTGATTTACGGGTTCATAAAAGTGAGACATATATACAAGTGAGTTATGATGATATAGATTATGAGAAAATCAAAGTGAGAAATGAAGATATAATGATTCAAATCAGTTGTCTGGATATTCAACAAATTCATGAGACAGCATTTGATCATATCAGTGTGAGTTGCCATGAAGCTTATCATTCACCTACTTATATTTTTGTAGGAGAGGTTTTAGAGGAACCAGATTTTTTTGCTCCTTTTACAAATACATTAGAAATATCAAGTTGTTGTTATATTGCGATATCAGAGGTTTTTTGTAAAAAAGATGCAATGATTTCTTTACAGTTTCAACTGATTTTTGAAGAGCATGTTCTTAATCCTTATGAGGATATTCGAAAAGAGTATCATGCAATTATGCGGACTTTACCACCAGAACCTAAGGAAATGATTGATGTTTATGCTGATGTTGTGATATTTGAGTATTTTGATGGTGAAGATTGGACAATGATACAAGAATTAAAAGATATGCGATATTTATTTAGACATACTGAACAATTTCAATGTGAATTCTCTTTTTGTTGTCCACAACAATTTTCACCAGTACTTGTTGAAGGCATCGAAGATTATTGGATTCGTCTGCGTTTACTTAAGTGTGAGTCACGCTATCAGTTTCCTTGTTGTTTACATGTTCCTTTCATCAAGAACTTACAAGCACAATATACATATCCTCAAGGAAAATTAAAATTAGATACACTATATCGTGAAGAAGAACTCCATCATGAAGATTTAATGTTGTCATATAAGCAACAATTACCAATTGTTTTATTCCATGAATTTCATCAAGAGAATGACTGTATGTATTTATTTTTTAAAGAACCTATTATTGGAAGTCCTTTTTCTCTTTATATACAATGTGATATTCAAAAGAATCAAAATGTGGAATGGAAATTCTTAATGAGCTCTTTACAAGGATTTCAAAAAGTCATTGTTGAAGATGAAACAGAAGGATTCAGTCATAGTGGATTGATTCATTTCTATTTGAATAAAGAAATGTCAGCTATGTTGTTATTTGAAAAATATGGTTATTGGATAAAAATAGAAAGAGTTGCTAAAAATCAGTATTCTCAATTCATAGCAATGAAAGATATTCAATGTAATGTTGCAACATTAAAAGAAGGTCAATACAATGAATTATCAGGTACAATTCAAGATTTTACACAAGATTTAGAAATTGTCTTGCCAGCTTTTCAATTATTAGATATACATGTTTTTTTAAGGAAAGAGAATAATGAATGGATTGATATCATAGATGAGTGGCAGGATTCGCAATTTTACCATATAACTCAAGAAAAAATATGGATTGATAAATCAGTACTAGCACAGATAGGTGTGAATCAGTATCGTATTCATTTTCTGCAATATCATAAAGTTCAGCAATCAATGCAAAGAGAAACTGAGATTTTCATGGCACAAACAGTTCCTGAAATTTCACAATGTCTAAGTCTGGTTCATAGTTATGGAGCTGTATCACAAGAAATGCAGTCACAAGCTATCAAACGTCTATCCTCATATATAGGATATCATAATGGACTTGTTTCCCCTTCTCAATTTCATCAATTTGTCCAATCTGAATTTCCACAAATTCATGATTTCAAAATGATTGAATTTCAAGATGAGTTTGGACATGTTATACCTCATCAATATACGATAACATATCTTGTAAAGGACTTTCTATTTGGTATTCAATCCTTCTATGAAATCAAAAAAGCATTAAAAAAAATGATTTTTCAACAAACACTTTTTCATGCTTATGATTCAAATATAAAAATTGTTGAACCAGTTTATGTCAAAATGTCATTGTCATTAAAGGTCAAAATCTATGAAGAAGATATTTTAACGATTCAAAAAAGACTGGAAGCAGAATTTCAAAATTACTTTCATCCTATTGAAGGAAGACATCATATGGGATGGAAGATTGGAGAATTTCCTAGAATTGTTGATATTATAGAAGTTGTCAAAAATATAAATGAAAAATATGTAATTGAAGATTGTCATGTAAGTGGGCAATATGTTTATCAGAATAAAATGATGACAAAGAGTACAGAAAATTTATTAAAGATGCAATTAGCAGTCATGATTGGCGGTGAGTCTTCTATTCGAGTCGTGAGAGGAGGATTGAAAGAAAATGTTAGATACAATTCATCTAGATCAAAGTGATTTTACAGAAATGTTTGAAAAAAATAAACAAATGATGAAACTCTTACTGCCTTTTATAGACGTTGAAAGAAGGAGTGAACCAGCAGTCACATTGTTAGAAATGATGACAATGTTAAGTGATATTCAAAACTTCAATATTGATCGTATTTCTTCTGAGCATATTGAAAAGTATTTGGCTTTATTAGGAATCAAAAGACATGAAAGAACATGTGCAAGAGTACTTGTGAATGCTCTTCCTAAAACTGATTGTCATATCATAAAAGGAACTCGCTTTTTAACTGAAAGTTCTCAAAATCCCATTATTTATGAACTTCAGCATGGAGCTTATATTATTAAGAACTTAATTATGGGGCACTATTATCAAATTGCTGGTGAACAAGATATTATGCGCTTTTATCGTAATCAACATTTTTCTTTAAAGGATGTTGATGAACAATATATCTATATCATGTTTGAAAATGAATTACCAAAGATACCTTTTTCTATTTATCTCTATCTTCAAGATCAACAGCGTCATTTACCAAATGATTATCCATATCAAGAAGCTTCTTTAACATATGAATATTATAGTGAATATGGTTGGCAAAAATGTATTGATGTTAAAGATCAAACATATGGATTGATGTATTCAGGTGCAATAACATTAGCAACTTTCTATAAAAGTGAAAAGTTGAAAATAAATAAGGTCTCTGGTTATTGTTTACGACTGGGAATCAAGCAGCACTATGAGATATTGCCACAAATAGAAAATATTATTTTAAATCCACTCTTTTTAAAACAGACACATACCTATATTTATCAAAGACAATATAAATATCAATATTCTATCATTCCTTGTATTCATTATTTAGAAACAACAGGTTATTTAAAGATTTTTCAGGCTGTTGATGATGGATGGCAGGACATCAGTTTACAATGTTATCGTAGTGAAACTTCACAAATTCATCTTCCTCAAGGCATTGAACAAGGTACTGATATTTTAATTGTGAGTATTGATCCCATTTTTCATGAAGAAGAATTTATTTTTCCTTGTTTAGGAATTTCAACACAGAAACTTGAACTTTCTGTCTCACATGTGAAGAGACGTTCTTTAAAAGTTATGATCAAACAAAATAATATTTATAAACCTTTTGAAGATTATGATTATGATGAATTTGAGAATATGATGATTTTAGGGAATGGTAAGAATTATCCTTTACTTCCTTCTGATGCTGAAAATCTTATGATTGTGAGTTTAGAAACATCTCTTGATGTAAAAGGAAGAGTGAGAAAACATACACTTATTTGTGAAAAGGATGATATTAAGTGCTCGCACTTTTTAGATAGTTATGGAGGTAGGGCTAAAGAAAGTTTAGATGATTATAAACAAAGAGCAATCAATGAATATAAAATGGCACAAGTGCCTTTAGACAAGTATCGTGATATTGTTTTTCAAACTCCTTATTTGATATTTAAAAATGTAAAGATTTTATATAGAAAAGATTTTTATCATTCAGCTCAGGCAGAAGGCTTGGTTGTTATTGTTCAAAAACAGACAAGACGTCCACTTACCTATGATCAAATGAATTTAATTCGTGAGCATCTTAAAAAATCTATGTATGTGAATACACAATGTGAAATAGTATCTATGCAATATCAACCCGTAGATATTCAAGTCAAGATAGAATTTTTAAGGGAAGATATTTCTTATCATGAGCGTGTTCAAGAAGTGATATATGCATATATTGAACGTTTAGATATTGATGAGTGGACATTGCGAAAAAGTGAATTAATGGTTTGTCTTTTACAAAAGTCATTTGTTAAAGATGTTAAGTTATTGAAGATATTTATGAATCATCAAAGTATTGAGACATATGAAGTACGTGCAGATATGATGTTGTATATTCAAAATATAGAATATCATTAAGATGAGAAAGTAGGTGATAACTATGAAAACTGAACTGCCTAAACAGTCATTAGCTTTTCAGTCATTATTTTCTGAGACTGACGGGAACTCTGAAATTTCTTTGCGCCCTGTATATCCCGTTATGAGTTCATCTCACTCTGATGAATTGTCTGCTATTCATAAAGGAAAATCTGGTGGAAAAAGGAATTCAACAACATCATCACTTGCTACTCAATCAAAAGTCAGAATAGATGAAATCTCAGATAGTGAAGATGAAGCTGAAGAACCAAAAGTTACACCTCCAATCCCTAAAATGCAAGCTCGTTATAAGCTTGGTCAATATGTATTGTCTATGAGGAATCAACACGTTTATATTGTTAAAGGAATTGTAGAAGATTTAGATGAAAATACAATTGAAATGCACCTACATGGTGTGAATCATCAAGAGACACTTCAGGTTTCGATGAATGATCTCAATTATCAAGTGGCTAGTGCTGATAATGCTATATGGGCAGTCTCAAAAGGATTAGATATTTATTCAGCGGAAAAATTAAAGACTTCTATGATGATGTCTACGAAGGTAGCGATTGAAGAGTTTGCTCAAAAATTCGCTAAGACAACAACTTTCTTAAATGCTGGGAATGCACAATCATATGTTTTTCAACAAATTGTAGAAACAGTTTGTGAAGTCATTCAGGGCTTTCAGTTCCCTGAAGATTTTCTGATTTTAAGATCGCCATTTGCACTATTTGATAAACGTTTTAAAAAAGATGCAAAAACTGTTGCGGATATACTTTCCAATCAATTTGATATGTCATTTAGAAATGAATTGTTATCAACAAACTTATCTTTATTTGGAAATCAAGGTTTGAGTGCAGAAAGTACAGGACTTTTTTTTGCAGGTGATGGGACAGTTGGAGGAGTTGAGATAAAGTTATTGGAAGATTTACGTGATCATTTACCTTTTTCACAAGATAGAAAAGAAAAATTATTTCAAAAGATGGTCGTAGTGTTTAATACTGCAAACAAATTAGGAAAAGAAGCTATGGCGCTATATCAGATTCAGATACCTAATGATTCTCTAAATACATTAGCATATGCATCACAGCCTGGTGGTAAAAAAATAAACAATGGCATCCAAATATTAAACAAAACATTATCAGGAATAAAGAATGTTGGTATGATGCTGGCTGATAAGAATATGGTTGATTTTGCTAATAAAGAACCTAATATGGATGATCAGGAATACTTTGAAACCTTAAATACATATATTTTTAGAGCTTCGCAATTTCCATCTTTTTGGGAGGATAATTGGATAATATCACCACAAGCACGAGTAATTATGAATCCCCAATACTTTTTAAATCCTGATCAAGATATCAAATTAAAAGTCCATCAATCAGATACACTTAAACAATCGCCACAGTTCTCAAGGGAGCTATTAGAGGTAAAACTAGAAATATTGAAAACTCAAATTGATAAAATGGGTTTATTAAATGAAAAGAGATATCAAGATATATTAGAGCAAGAAAGTGTATTACCTTTACAGAATATTATAAATATGTTATGGGGAATCTATTCTCGAGATAGTCAGATCATTTCTTCAAGGGAAAAAATAGCTTTTATGGAAAATAAGATAAGACAGGAAATTGATAAATTATATATCATCGGTTCCCAAAAACAAGCATCTTTAAAGAGTTTATTAAATAAACTAATGATTATTTTTGATAAACAAGAATATCCTCTTTTAGAGAGAATACATAGGCTAACGAATTATAGAAATTATGTCTATAAAAGGGCATGTATAGAACAAGGAAATCTTATACGCTTCATTTTACCAAAACAATTTCAAGAATATGAAAAACGTTTTCTACTTAAAGAACATGATGATTTTTTTGAGGTCTATTTACGTACACAAATATATTATCAGAAAGTCAATAAAATTATTCAATTGCAATATGCAATAAACAGCTGTAATAGTCAAAGCAAGATAGAATTCATGCAAAAAATACTTACTTGTGATAACCTTCGTATAGAAGACGTTATGACTCAATTAGAAGATCTACTCAAGTAAAAGTCAGGAGAGATAAAATGGAAACAGTTATTGATCATTATATATGTTGTGATTTTGATCAGCAGGGGGAATTTTATGAATTTCAATGGAATAAGAATCAATGGTCTCTTTCACAAAAATATGGTTATTACCTAACACATATTATCGATAGTGGGGAATCTCAAAGAGAATGGAATCGTTTAAAGATAAAGTTGAATCATCATGTTGCATGCCGTATTCATATACTTATAACTGATAATTTGAAACTTTTAAAGGATATAGATACAAAATCTTCTTATGAACAAAGACTTTATTTAAGTCAGCATTTCTCTATCAAGACAAAGTCTCTAGATACATTGTTGTATGGTGAGAATATCAAAGGAAGATATTTAAAATGCTGCATTGAATTTTTTAATCCGGAATCTTTACCAATAACAATTCAAGAAATTCATTTCAATTATCCTAAAGTGAGCTTTGATGAATATCTTCCAGTTATTTATCAAGATCAATTGTTTTTACAAAAATATCTGGCTATTTATCAATCATTATATATGGATATTGAGAATCAAATTGAAGAATTTAAAGCTTCTTTAGATTTTGATTATGCAAATGAACAGACTTTGAGAAAAATTGGAACTTGGTTAGGTATTGCTGTTGATGATTTTGATGAGAAAATATTAAGAAGATATATGAAAGTTTATCATGATTTCAATAAAAAGATGGGTACAAAAGTTTATTTTGAAGAACTGATTGAAGTCTTATGTGGAATAAAAGGACATGTCGTAGAAAAAGGAATTGGAAAAGAAGGGGAAAAATTGAATTCTCATACATTTCTTTTATTAATACCTGAAGATAAAGATATAGATAAAGAGTTTGTTGAAAAAATAGTGATGAAAAATGTACCTTTTGCTATGCATTGTCAGATCATTTGGTTAAATGATAGGGGCTGTTTTGATGAGTATTGTTATATTGATTATAATAGTCGATTAATGGATATACAGTTAGATGATTTTCAGGGATATAGTTGTTTTGATGAAGCAAGGATGGTGTAATTATGAAATATCAAGATAATAATGCATTGCTTATTGATTATGTGAATTATTCAGAAATGATTTTAAAGTTATGTCAATTGACTGATCAGGTGGACATGAAAAATTATCTATTGGAAGTCCGTAAGTATTATATGACTATTCAACAAAATATAAATGAGAGTGATTGCTTTTTAGCTTTACCAAATTTAAAAAAGATATTATCACTTAATAAGCTTGAATATCAAACTTTAATATTTGTGACATCTATGGAACTCTCAGGATATTTAAGAAGTCTATATCAATCATTATTTCAAACAGGTTATCTATACTATTCATCTGTATTCACATTATTAAAACATATTGTTAAGATTACATATCAGGAATTTATGATAAGTCTACATCAAAATAAGAACTATGCATTACTGATGCGAGATGATGGAACAAAGCCTTATTATCATATGGAAAGATATATTCTTTTACAGGACTACGTTGCTTCCTATATATTTGATGGACAGATATTTGAAATGCCTGGAGCACAAATTATTGTCACATCAGATATATATTATTTACCTCTTCATCAAGATATTTATACAAAATTGACATTCAAGCCATTTCAGTTATGGGGAAGATCAGGAAGTGGAAAACACAGTTTATGTTATCGTTATTTACAGGCACATGCCTATCAATGTCTGTTAATTGATACAACTTTATTAGATTCTATAGATTTATATGATTATTCAAAATATATTATATTTCAATATCAAGTTTTTCATTTCATACCATGTTTTGATCATATAAGTGAAGCATCACTTCTAAAACTGAAAGTCCTTCTCGCTATGATATCATATACGGATATCCCTTATATTTTAATCAGTGAAGATTATATTCACATATTAGAAAATTGTCATCATATTCCTGATTTTTTGTTACAAGAGGAAAAACAAATGATTATAGAAAAGTATCCGTATTTACATGATGTTAAAAGAGAACTTGCTGTTTATCACTTGAATATTGCTGATATGATATATTTCATTAAATTGAATACATCTTTGACTCATCAGGATATTATTTCATATTTCTATAAGCAGCCAATTGAACAAAAATACTGTACAATGGTTGAAAGTCATTTGAATATGACTTATTGGATTGGGGATGAATCTATTCAAGATAAACTGAATTATTTCCTTTACCTTATACAATATCAAAATGAGGTAAAGAGTGATTTTCAAAATAAGGGACATTTTTTACAAAAGTCAGTAAGTGCTTTGTTTCATGGAAAAAGTGGAACTGGAAAAACTTATGCTGCTAAAGCCATTGCAGGAGAATTAGGAAGAAGACTTTTGGTTGCCAATCTTTCTAAGATAAATGATAAATATATTGGTGAAACAGAAAAGCATCTGGATGATATTTTTTACATAGCTGCAAGGTATAACTGTATTCTTTTTTTTGATGAAGCAGATGTTTTATTTACAAAGCGTACTGAAGTTCAACAAGCTAATGATAAGTATGCCAATGTTTCAACTGCATATTTGTTACAAAAGATTGAAAATTTTGATGGCATTATCATTTTAGCAACCAATCTTATTCATAATTTTGATGATGCATTTTTAAGAAGGTTAAGTATGATTATAAAATTTGAGGAAAGTACTGAAGAAACACGTTATCTTATGTTTAAGGAGTTGTGTTCTCAAGTGAATCATGATTTGGATTATACTACGTTAGCAAGAGTCTATCCATTTTCACTTGCTAGAATTGAACAAATTGTAATGACAGCTTATCTTATGGCAAGACAAAGCAAGCAAATCTTAAACATGGAAATGATGAAGAAAGCAATGCAGTGGGAACTCGCAAAGCAAGGTGAAATATTTGTAGAGAAGTGATAATACATAGATCCTAATATTAGGAAAAAGATTATGAATGCCTCAATAGGCAATGATAGAGAAGACTCAAGTGAAATGTTTGAGATCAGTGATATTAATGATTTTGAAGATGAATCTTCATGATTAAGAAGACAAATTTTAAAAAAATTATGTCTTTTTTTGCGTTTAAGTAAAAAATCACTACGTTCAAGTAAAAATAATTGTGATATGAGATGAAATTCAAGATAATGAGATTATGGGAAGAGTGTTTTTGAAATCATTTTATAGTATGGGGGTGATGAAAATATTAAAGAAATATAATGTAGCGGTTATTGATGATGATATGAAAAGTATTAATCTTATCAAAGAAGAGTTCATGAAGTTAGATAAAGAGTTGGGTTTGCATTTTATAACAATAGGATACTTAAATCCATTAGAGTATCTTGTAGAAGAAAAAGAATATGATTTTATTTTTATAGACATTGATATGCCAAAAATGAATGGTTTTGATTTGGCTAAGAAGATATATGCAATTAATAAAAAAGAAAAAATTATTTTTATGTCTGAATCTTTTGATCATATTCTGGAGGGTTATCTTTATAGACCATATGGTTTTGTATTAAAGAATCATTTATTAGCATTAAACTTAAAAAAGAATGTTCAAAAAGTATTAGATATTTTAGATAAAGAGGATATTTATATGACTCTTATTGCTCAAAATGGATATCAAAAAATTTCATATAAATCTATTTTTTATTGTCGTTTAAATGGAAGAACAATTTCAATATTTACATCTAGTGGTATTTATAGTAAATGTGTGTCTATGCATACTTTAAGTAATGAATTAAATCAACTTGGAGATTTCTTTAGAATTAATAAGAGTGAAATTGTAAATTTGAATTATGTAAAAGAAATCAAGAATCAGCAAGTTATTTTAAAGAATGGTACAGTGTTAATGGCAAGTGTTAGGAAGTGGTTATTGCTAAGGGAGAGATTTTGTAATTATAGGTCAAAAGTTATTTATTAATATGTTATATGAATTTACCTGTAGCAATTTTGATGATATAATTATCATATAAAGATCTCATATTGATTACACTGGTAAAAACACTATACAAGGAGAAGAAAAATGGGAAGAAATACAGTGGTTTGGAGAAAGTTGTACAAGTTGTCAGATCAATTACAGAAGTTAAAGCCATGGGAATATATTTGGAGTGGTGATTATATTTGTATTGAATTGGCACCTGATGATGTTGTGTATTGTATTGTTATGGGAAGAAATGGAGATTGTATTGGGCTCTCTATTTATGAAGGGGAAGAAGGCTATGCTGATTTATGTAGTTTGTCTCGTGAATATGATGATCTTGAGGTTACAAAATATTTAATGTTTGAACAGAATTGTTTGACATGGTATATGGGTGATAGAAGTGAAGTGCCTGCTGAACAAAGAGCTATAATTAAGAATTTAGGATTAAAGTATAGAGGAAGTCAGAATTGGCCTTATTTTATCAGTTATGAGGCACAATATTATCCTAATTCTATTAATGAAGAAGAAGCAGAAAGATTTGTTCAGATTCTAGAAAGATTATTAGATATTCTAGAGGAGTATATTCATAATCATATTGATGTTCAGTTCGAAGATAATGAAATGATATATGCACATCAAAAAGATGAACAATGGATTTATGAATCTATGAGTGTACCCTATGATGTAGACAAGTTCATGCCTATTGAGTTAACTGATTCTGGATTATATGAGGAACTTGAAGAAAGAGAACAAATTAATCAAAACTTATATATTGATTTGTTATATCTGAATACAGTCATTCAAGATGATGATTTTAAAAAACCTGCAAATGCATTAATGTTTATTGTTGTAGATGAAGAGACAGAAGTGATAATGCATGGAGATTTATTAAAACCTGGTGATGATGAAATAGAAGTTATATTAAATTTCTTTATTCCTTTTATTTTAGAAACAGGGATACCAAAGAAAGTCCATGTTAGAAATCCTAATGTTCATGCTGCAATAATCGATATTTGTGAAAGATGTCATATCCAAATAGATATGGGGAATATGGGTGTTGTAGATAATATTATTGATGAAATGAAAGAGATTATGTAGTGGTTAAGCTCAGTTCTAAAAAGAATTGAGTTTTTTCTTTTATAAAATAGTTATTGTAAAACTGGTTTTAGGAAATCTGTATAAAGTTATGTTTAATATTTTAAATATCTCTTTATGTTATTAATTAAGTTATGCTAAATAAATAACAATTCATCACTATACACTTATTTTACACTCACATAATAAAAGCAACATATCTTCTAAATACGTTGCCTTAATACTATAAAACAGTAACTATAAAAATATATAGTTACTGTTTAGAACATAATACACTATCTTTATAAATATATTTATTTATCTTTTAGTAATTTTGGTTTTTCTGGTTCATAAATCCATAACCAAGATGGTGGACCATCGATTGCAACTGCTGTATTAAATAATAATGCAGTTAAAGTTTGTCTAATCATGTTTGATATTTTTTTCATTGTATAACCTCCCTAACATTAAAATTGTGTTCATTGATACAGATAAAAGTATCGCTAAAGAAATCGTTTTATTAAAAAATAAAGATAGTGTAAAGATAATTGCAATAAAAAATGTTTCAAATTTATTTCGTTCAATAGAAAGATAAAAATGACTAGTAAGAAATATAAATAATAAAGGAATAACTGTATTGTGGTAAGGAATATATTTAAGAATTAAACAACATAACAAAATCATTAAATTAGAACATATGAAGCATTGTATGAATTTCTTAAAATGAAAACTTTTATGTCTTATTCTGATAGGTATAAAACAGGCATTAAATATTAAGTATTCAAGTACACAATCTGTATAAGCAGTTAATAAAAATGCAGATATAGCTGTGATAGAGGTAGTTAATATTGCCTCTAAACTATAACTAACCATTTCAGACATATCATCAAGGTATGATGAATTCGTTATAATAATTGCTAACTTTTGTGATAACTTATGCATTTTATTTCTCCTTTTAATTACTTTGTAATTATAATTTATTAGCAATTTATAGGTATATAAATGGTAATAATTTACATTTTATTTACACTTTTTTACAGCGAGATGTTATAATAGAGAATATAATTCCAAAAAATGTAATTTATGAAACTATATAATAGGGGAGATAGCGGTGAACATATTAAATTTAATAGCAATATTTGAGAATATTTTTATAATGAAAACACTAGAATTAATTATTCCAGAAATAAAGATGCATTCTCTTGTTTCCTTTTTAATGTCTATTCTATTAACGGTAGAGTGCCTTACTCTTAGTTTTACTGGAATAGGTGAAAATGAAAAATTATTGATTCCTATATTATCAATTTTCATTTTTTATAGTATTAAAGGGTCAAAAATATTAAGCAGTTTATTGAAAATATTTATTGTGTTTTTAAATTTAACATTAGTTAAATTAAATTATATATGTCTTTTTGACTATCTTTTTATATCTTCTTAAATGTCCGCAAAGCCTTATTTTATCGGCTCTACGGGCATTTTGCTTTTGTGGTAAACCTCACATATCTAGGTCTATCTTCTTATATTTTCGCTATCAAGCGTGGTTAAAATCGTGGTAAATACTTCTTATGCGATTAGACGCTGAACCTCTGATTTTGCGGTATCTATGGACGCATGAGCATACCAGTTCATTGTGATACTGATGTTTGAATGTCCCATGATATACTGTAAATCTTTCGGGTTCATGTTCTTGCTTGCCAGTCTTGTGCAGAACGTATGGCGTAGCGTATGTGGTGTGATATGTGGCAAGGGGTTATCCTTGTGGTGTTTGTTATATTTCTTTACCATACGGACAAATAAGGCGTTGTAATCAATCGCAACTTTAGGATTGCCTTTCGGATTGACGAACAGAAAATCTTTGTATCCGTCTATCTCTATCAGTTTCCCTTTTGTGCGTTTCCTTATGACCCGTTGAAATGCCTGTATCGTTTCTCTGCTTAATGGCACTTGCCTTGTTCCACTCTTTGTCTTAGGCGTTTCAATATAATAGCCCTGTTCCTTGTTTTTTAATAACTGGTGGTCGATAACCACAACCTCATTCTTGAAATCAATATCGGCTACTGTCAGTCCGCACAGTTCCGAGATACGAA